>CAYXKQ010000098.1:0-6508 GCA_964465715.1 uncultured Chloroflexota bacterium | reverse complement strand
GTCGGCGTCGGTCTCGCGGTCGAGTTCGACCACGAACTCGACGATCGAAACGGTCGCCGTCGGAACCCGGTAGGCAGCCCCGTCCAGGCGTCCATTCAGATCGGGGATGACCTGCCCAATCGCCCGCGCCGCGCCGGTGGCGGCGGGCACGATGTTGGCACCGGCCGCGCGCGCGTCGCGAAGGTCGCTGGTGGCCGTATCCACAAGCGACTGCGAAGAGGTGTAGGCGTGCACGGTCGTCATCTGCCCCTTGCGTATGCCGAAGGCGTCATGGACGACCTTGACCGCGGGGGCGAGTCCATTCGTGGTGCAGGAGGCGTTGGAGATGATGCGATGGCTGTCGGGGTCGTAATTGGCATCGTTTACCCCGAGCACGATCATCACGTCGGCGTCCGAGGACGGCGCCGAGATTACGACCCGGCGGGCGCCAGCGGCCAGGTGCCGTTCGGCGAATTCACGCTTGGTGCCCACCCCGGTGGCCTCGATCACGACGTCGATTCCCAGTTCCCGCCAGGGCAGGTTGGACCAATCGCGCTCGGCGTAAATGTCGATCCTTTCGCCGTCGACGACAAGGGACCTTCCGTCGGCCGAAACCGACCCGTCGTAGGGGCCGTAATTGGTGTCGTACTTGAGCAGGTGGGCGTTGTGCGCCGGATCGGTCAGGTCGTTGATCGCCACAATCTCGATCCCCGGGTAGCGTTTGCGAAGGGAGCGGAAACACAGGCGGCCGATTCGGCCAAAGCCGTTGATGGCTACGCGCATGCGGGCGAGTCCTAGCAACTGGGGGTGGAGCGGATCCGAGCGCCGGCGGCGTTAAGGCGGCGGTGTTGGATGGGCGCTGCGGTGAAAACAAATTGCAGGTGCGGCAAATTTTAAGGGGAGTCGCGGCCCCGGAAGCCGATCTGAATCAGCGAGTGCGGGCGCTGCGGGCGCTGCCTTCCAAGTTGCCGTGCAGTTCGATAACTGGCGATCGGGTCTGGCCTTCGGCAGCAAAGTAAATCTGGAATATCGTGCTGGCCAACTGCTCGGAGTCGTGATGGACCGGAAGTTCATGGCTGATGACCGAGTCGGTGAACGTCTCGTATCCGCGGGCGACCAGCTGTGCCTGGTGACTGGCCGAGGCGAGAACGAACGACCGGTTGCGGGCGGCCGCCGGCAGCTGCGGAGCGGTGTCGCTGTTTACGAGGATGAAATCGAAGAGGTTGGGTCCGACGTGGTCCTCGATGGCCTGCACGTGATCGAGCAGGTCAAAGCTCTCGGTCTCGCCGGGCTCGGTGGTCACGTTGACCACGAACAGCTTCATGGCTGCGGACTGGCGAACGGCGGCAGTGATCTCGGGCACCAGGAGATTGGGCAGGATCGATGTATAGACGCTGCCGGGTCCGATCACGATCAGGTCCGCCGCCAGAATCGCGCTGACCGCATCGTCATTCACCACCACCCGGCTGGGATGCAGATAGACCCGTTGGATGCGGCGGCGGCTTGAGCCAATGCGCGACTCGCCGATGACGGTGGTGCCGTCGACCATTTCGGCGGCAAGATGCACGTCCGAGGCCGTCGAGGGAGTCACGCTGCCGTGGATCCGCAGAACCTCGGACAGGCCTTCGACGCCGCGCTCGACGCCGCCGGCGATGTCGCGCATGGCAGCGATGAGGAGATTTCCCAGACTGTGTCCCTGGAGCCCGTCGCCGCGGCGGAAGCGGTAGTCGAGCAACTTCGTCATCAGGGCTTCCGAATCAGCCAGCGATGCCAGGCAATTCCGCAAATCGCCGGGAGGCATCAGCTGGAATTCCTTGCGCAGCCTGCCCGAGCTTCCCCCGTCATCGGCAACGGTCACAACCGCCGTGATGTTGGCGGTGCGTTCCTTCAGGCCGCGCAGCAGCACGCCCTGGCCGGTTCCGCCGCCGATGCTCACCACCTGCGGACCGCGACGCAGCAGCCGACCCCGGTAGACCATTTCGGCGACGTCCTCGCCGGGCGCAATCACCACCGAAATTACCGAGCGGAACAGCAGGAACACGCTGCCTGCCATAACGCAGAAGCCGATGGCGCCGACGATGATCTCGCGCATCGGGTGGGCGATCCATTGCAGGGTGACCGCACCCACCGCGGCAGACGTGCTTTCCGGAAAATCCACGGTCCGATATACGGTCGCCAGAACCATCGCGATGGCCAGGCCGACCAGCACCGTGCCGGCCATTATGCCGACCACGTAGCGCTTTACGCCCATGCCTATCCGCAACCAGCGCATGGACCGCATTTGCAAATATTCCCTTCACCAGCCGGGCGAGTCCGGCGGCACGCCCCGCGCCGGCAGCCCACCGTACCGAACTCGGGGGGCCTGATCAATTTCAATTTAGCAGGGTCCACCTACCCCCGGGGTGCCACCTAGCTCGCGCTGGCCGTGCCCAAGCCTTGCGGTGACCCGGATGGATCCGGTGGACGCATCGCCCCGAGCGAGTGATTCTGGATTGGCTCATCCCACCCCGGAGCATTGCTCGATCCGGTTTTGCCAATACCCGGGCGCCGGCACGTCGAGGATTGCACGTCATCGCGCGAATGTGTGCGCGATCCGCGATCGGGCAAGGCAGGATTAATCCTTAAAAGCAGCGCGCCGGGCATTTGCATCCGGCACCGCTTTTCAGGGGGCCCAGTTGTGGATCGGAACGCTTTCGCTAGAACTGCACCTTCCACCGTGTCGCTCGCGAAAGGAAAAGCGCAGCCTGGTCCGTTCGATGGTCGAACGGGTCCGGGCGCGGTATAACGCCGCTTGTTCGGAGGTCGGTTACCAGGATGACCTGCGTCTCACCCGGATCGGGGTCGCGGTGGTGTCCAACCAGCGTTCGCACGCCGAGCAATCGCTCGAGGCAATCGAAGCCGCGATTTGGTCGCGTCAGCCCGAGGTTGAAATCCTCACACGCGAGCATTCAATATACTCCCTCTAGAAAACCAGACGGCCTTGTACTGCCATTCCGCGGCCGGAAATCGTCCGGCGTAAGCACCCCTGACTGCACGGCCGACCGCGCGACCCGAATCGGGCTCCCTCAATGAAACGCACCTATCAACCCAAAGTGCGCCGCCGCAAGCGTCGCCACGGGTTTCGACGTCGCATGCACACCCGCGCCGGTCGCGCCACCATTCGGCGCCGACGGCGCAAAGGCAGGCAGCGTCTGGCGGCCTAATCGGCGGCGGCATACCAACCTGATGAAATCCAACCGATCGGCGCCGCTCCGGCGCCTGCGCAAAGGCGCCCAAATTGCCCGCACGCGGCGGGAGGGCGCCCGCTACAGTTCGCGCTTCCTGCGCGCGTTCGCCTGCCCCTCACAGGAACCCGGACTCCGCCTGGCGGTGACCGCCAGTCGCCGGGTCGGCAAGGCGGTGCAGCGCAATCGCGCGCGCCGCAGGCTGCGGGCCGCTTTCGCTCTATCGCAGCGGGAGATCGGCGCCAACCTGGACGTGGTCGTAAACGCCCGCGCCGAGACACTCACGGCCCCGTGGGAGCGCCTGCTCGGTGACGCGCGCGGCGTGCTGGGCCTGCAGCCCCAGTGAATAAGGTCCTGCTGGCCGCGATCAAGGTCTACCAGCACGGGATATCGCCGATGCTGGGGTCGCACTGCCGCTATCTGCCCTCATGCTCGCAGTATGCCGCCGAGGCGATCGAAACCCATGGCGCCTGGCGCGGCATGGGTCTGGGGATCCGCCGGGTCCTGCGCTGCCACCCGTTTGTCGCGGGCGGCTACGACCCGGTGCCGAAGCCAGATCCGCGAAGGGAAGCCTGATGCCCGGTTGGCAGGAATTTGTGATCGACCCGCTGTCAGCGGCGCTCACCGGACTGGCCGATTCGGTCGGCGGTTTCGGAATCGCGATCGTACTGATGACCTTGGCCATCCGAGTCCTGATATTTCCGCTTTCAGTGCGCGGGATCCGGGCCCAGCGCAGGATTCAGGTCCTCCAACCCAAGGTCAATGAGATCAAGAAACGCGCCCGCGGCGACCGCCAGAAAGAGTCCCAGCTGACTATGGCGCTCTACCGCGAGCACGGGGTCTCCCCGATGTCGGGGTGCCTGCCGCTGCTCCTGCAGATGCCGGTACTGCTGGCCATGTACGGGGCGCTGCTGACGGTGGGTACGTGCATCGGCGCCGACGGTATCCGCATCGACCAGGGGGTGATGGGACTCGGCGCCGACTCCTACTCCAACTGCGCTGCCGCCGGCGGCAGCGTGCCGTTGGACGAGGACTTCCTTTGGTTCAACCTGGCCCAGATCGACCGGACCATCGAATTCTTGTTCCTGCCCGAGTGGTGGCCCGCGCCGTTGACCTACATCTCGATCCTGGCGATCCTGGGGGGATTGACCTTCTGGCTGCAGACGTACATGGCCCAACCGGTCCAGGAACCGACCGGTCCGCAGGCGACATTTCAGCGCGTGATGCAAATTTACCCGCTGTTCTTCGTGTTCATCGGATGGTTTTTCTTTTCCGGAATCCTGCTGTACTGGGTGCTGGCCGGCTTCATCCAGATCGCCCAACAGTTCTTCATATCCGGGCTCGGAAAATTCGAGCCGTTGCTCTCCGCCAACCAGCTGGCGCTGGCCAAGCGGCTGGGCGCCGGGTATTTCGCCAGGCCCGGGGCGCAACCTCCGCCCGATAGCGGTCCTCCGCCGGAGGTGACGGAGGAGCCGACCGAGCCGCGCCCGCTAGGCAGTTCTTCAACCAAAACCCGCAAGAGACGCAGACGAAGGAGACGTCGTCGTGGATGAAATCGAGGTAAAGGCGTCAACCGTCGAGGCCGCTATCAAGCAGGCTCTCGAAGCACTCGATGCCACCCTGGACGAAGTTGATACGCAGATCCTCGACTCGGGATCGCCCGGTCGCATGCTTGGATTCGGTGCCCGCGACGCCGTCGTGCTGGTCACGCGCCGCCGCGAACCCCACGAATTCGACCAGGCGACCGAAGAGGAGCCGGATGACGAACCCCGGCCGCGCCGACGCCGACGGCGACGGCCGCGCCGCGGTCCCCGGCGGCGCCGACAACCGGCCACAGGGCAGGACTCGTCCCCGGCGGGCACCGCGACCGCGGTTGAGACCGAGCCGCGCGAGCGGCCGAAACCAGAACCCATGAGCGAAGAGGCGGTCGAGGAAGCGCGAGTTTTCGTGGCCGAGTTGCTCGAGAGAATGGGTTATGCGGCCGAGGTCGAGAGCCTGGCCGGTGATCCACCGGTGCTCAACATTTCGGCAAGCGACGGCCAGGACATGGCCGCGCTGATCGGTTCGCGCGGAGACACTCTCCGGCAATTTGGGTTCCTGGTCTCTTCGATGTTGGGCAGGCGAATGGACCAGAGCGTTCGGATCGTGATCGACGTGGACAACTACCGGCGGCGGCGTGAAGAGTCAATCCGCGACCTGGCCATGGAGGCCGCCGACGCAGTGCGCGAGACCGGTCGCACTGTCACTCTCAGGGTGATGCCCGGACACGAACGCCGCATAGTGCATCTCGCCCTGGCCGAAGACGATGAAGTCCACACCTACTCGATCGGCCAGAATCGCAGCCGCAGGGTGGTAATCGCGCTCCGCGATTAGCAACCGCGCCTGCCAGGTCCCAGAGGAGCGTTAATGCCGCGGCCAACCTACACGATCGTCGGCCACGTGGTCCTGGATCGCGTGCCGGAAGGGACGCGCGTCGGAGGGACTGTTTCCTTCGGCGGGGTTACGGCGGTGAAGCTCGGCGCCAAGGTTCGAGTCGTCACTGCCGTTTCGGACGACCAACAAAAGCGGATCGCCGGTCGCTACGGCGATGCCGACTTTGCCTGGGTCCCCACGCCGGTGACCACGATCTACGAGAACATCTACCTGCCCGGCGGACGCGTCCAGTACTGCCATGAACTTGCCTCGCCGATCGCAGTCGGCGACGTCCCGCCGGACTGGCTGGCGTCGGACGTTTTTCATCTGGCGCCGCTCACCGGTGAGGTCCCCGCCGAAATAGCCGACGCCATTCCGGACAACACTCTGGTGGGGGTAACCCCGCAGGGCTGGTTGCGGGCGCGCGCGGTCGACGGCCTGATCTCTCCCAAGCTGTGGGACCGTTGCGAGGAGATCCTGGAGCGCGCCGACATTCTGGTGCTCTCCGAGCACGATCCCAATTCGGCCGAGGAGCTGAGGCGCTATCTCAAGCCCATTCGGCACGGCATAGTCACCCGCGGGGTCGAAGGCGCGGAGATTTTCGAATACGGCCGTCACCGCCACCACATCCCCGCCTACCCGGCGCACGAGGTTGACCCCACCGGCGCCGGCGACTGCTACGCGGCCGCGGTGTTTCTTGAATTCATGCAGACGGGGGATATCGTCAAGGCCTGCCGTTTCGCCTCGGCGGCGGCGGCCTACCAGGTGGAAAAACCCGGGCTCGACGGCATCGTCGGAGACGAACCAACTCGACAGCGGATGCTAGGCCCGACCCGCCCGGTCGGCGATCCCTATCAGCCCCCCTGGCAACGGGGGCAGTAGTGGGTGGCGCG
>CAYXKQ010000097.1:0-6553 GCA_964465715.1 uncultured Chloroflexota bacterium | reverse complement strand
AGCCAGGCTTTCGTCGCCCGCCGCGGCCAGGCCGAGCTGGGAAGGCCAATGACTGAATCCTTCTTGTTTGACCCCGCAAGCCGGGTTGAACCCCGGCGCGTGGCGGAGATCCGAGCTAAACGTAATCGGAATGCCCAGGCGGGTCCCTTCGGCAATCTCCTGCAGCCGGTTATGCCAGCGAGCGACGGCGACCGGTCCCGGGGCCATCATGATGTTGAAGTGCCGGATGTGCTGTCCGGCCACCAACTCGGTTGATGGGGCGATCTTCATTGGGTGGAATCCCTCCACCACCTGCCCCCGGCGGCCGATTGGAATCCCGGGGTGGAACAGCAAACCGGTTTTTTCGGCCAGCGTCATCTGAGCCAGGAGATCGTCAATTCGATCTGGCACTGGCAACCGCGAATCCTCGTAAGGATCCAGCCTGCCGTTCCCGTTCAAGTCACGGTAAGCGTGTCCTTGGTCGATGCGAGATTGGGCCGGCCGGTCGCCGGCCAATGTTGTTCCGTCACCATTCTTTTCGGGCATTGAACCGGTCCCGCCTTCAACTTCGGGCCGCAACTGTGGTTCCACCTGCAGCCCGGGCCGGAACTCGGGTAAAGCGGGCACAACGCGTCTTCGTAATCGAGTGATTAAACGGTACCGTCGAAGCCGTGAAATCCAAGTTCGCCCGGGGTCCTCGTGACCCAACTACCCTCAGGGCTGACTTAAATCCCCGAACCCGGCCAATGACCTGCCGGTCGGCTGGGTTGTGCCAAACGCATCGGCGCGGTTCCAAATCGACCGCTGTGCCGAGGAAACGCTATTCGACGGTGCGGAGGACTTCGATCCGGTTGTCCAAGTTGATCACGTGCGATATGAACTGCTGGATGTCGGCGGCGGTGATTTCGCCGAGCGCCTGCAGCCGTTGGTCCGGAGTGCCGGGAGCGTCGTCGAGGTGGCGGCGGCGAAGCAGCGCACCGATGATTTCACCGTTGTTGTCGAGCTGGTAGTCAACGCGCGCCACTGAAATTGCCTGGGCGAGGTCAGTTTCGGTGGGCCCGTTGGACCTCAGCTCCTCGATGACCGCGATGATGGCGGCGAGACTCCCTTCAAGAACCTCTGCAGCCCCGGACCCGCGAATCACGACTTCCCAGGCCCCGGATTCGACCGTTGGCGTAATCGACGTGCCGATCGAGTAGGTTTCTCCAAGACCTTCCCGCACCGTGACGTCGAGCAGGTCGTTGATGAGGTTTCTAGTCACTCCGCCTGCAACCAGCGATTCGACCGTGACCGGCAAATCGGCTCCGAAGGCGATGCTCAGGCCGGATTCGCCGGAACCGGCGTCAACCGGGACCGTGATGCGCTGGACTCCGGTTGGGAATCCTGGATTGTGGTCCACGAACGAATCGGCGGCACCAGCGGGCAATGTTGCGATGTACCTGGCTGCCAGTTCGGCCACGGATTGGCGATCGATGTCGCCGACAACGGCGACTACCAGGTCGTCTACGTCGGCAAGCCGCATTTCGTAGAGATCCAGCAGCGAATCCGGCGTCGTTGCGGCGATTTGCTCGTTGGAGGCCACAAATGAGAACCAGGGGCTGTCCTGGTAGATTGCGGCAAACATTGCAAGATCTGCGATCCATTGCGGGGCGGTATCGGCGGCCGTGCGCCGGGTCTGCATGCTCTGGATCTGCTCGTTGGTCGCCACCTGGGTGATTCGCGGCTCGGTGACGTAAAGGTAAAGCAGGGAGAAAAGGTCTTCAAGGTCGTCGGGGCTGGCAGATCCGGAGAAACCCTCGGTGAACTCGGCTATGTAAGGGTTCAGGCGTGCCGTTGTTCCGGCGAGATATTCGTCGAGCTGGGTGGCTGAAATCTCACCGACTCCGCTGGCGGCAACGGCGGCGGCCGCGTGACTACGCACTGCAGAGTCGCCGACCGACAGCACGGACCAACCGCCCAGGCCCTGGGCCACCACGCTTACCTGGTTGGCGGCAAGGTCGCTGGGCACGAATACGACGGTGGAGCCATTGTCGAAGACCCACTCGTAAGCACCGTCAAATACTTCCAGCGCGCCCGCGCGGGTTGCCGCTACCGGATCAGGTGCGGTCAGCAGGGCACCGATCGTCTCTTCGGCCTCCGGTGCCGGCAGCGGGACTACCGCATCGATCGCAGCCTGAAGATCGGACGCGGTCGGCACATTGGATGGGTCGTCCCCGAGGGAGACCACCAACGGCGGCGCGTTGTCCAGCACCCAGCGCAGGTGAGCGGTCATCTCCTCGACGGTGAAGGAGTCCAGCAGAGCCCCGAGCCTGGCCACCCGGTCGGCGGTGGATTCGATGCTTGCCCCCTGGACGAAGTGCGCGACGAATCGATCGGCGTATGCGGAGCTCTGGATCGTCTCCGACCCCTCGAGCTGGGCGGCAAGTTCGGTCCGCGCGCCAACTACCGCCTGCTCGAGCTCGCCAGGCGTGAAGCCGAAGTGCGCGGCGCCGTCTAGCACCGAAATGTAATCGGTCGTTGCCTGACCCAGGTCGGGGCCGCGGATATTGGTCCCGTACAGGCGCAGCCCGCGGGCCTGCTGCCAGAGAATCATGTCCGGCTCGCTGGCCTGCGACATCAGACCGGCCCTAAACGAGCTGGCCAGGCGGATGTCCAGCATCCGGTTGATTACAGACTCCATGTAGCGCAGCCGGGCGCCGCCGGCCGTGCCGGCCGGCCAAGCCGGGAGCTGCCAATCGATGGACATCGATTTAAAGCCGAAGTCCGGGTCGGTCACGACATCCGTGAGTGGCTCGTCTACAAAGTCCGCGGTGAAAGCGTGTCTTACGGGCTGGTCAGGAATCGGGCCGGTGGGTCGGTCCAGCCCGCCGAAATACTGCTCGACCTTCTGTTTCATCTCGGCGACCGTAAGGTCTCCAACGACTATCACGGCCGCGTTGTCGGGGCGGTACCAGGTTTCATAGAACTCGCGGAGCTGTGCGGCGGTGATTGCGGAGTTCGTAACCTCGTCGCCTCCGATCAGCATTCCCTCATAGATGCTGCCGGTGTAGTAGATCGCATTGAGGAACTCGGAGATGCGACCAAATGCCGATTCTTCGGTCAGTCGGTACTCATCAAGGATGATCCCTCGCTCGGCATCCACATCGTCGGGCCGGAGCGTTGCAGCCGATAGCCATTGCGAGAGCACCTCGAAGGCAAGGTCCAGCGCGACCGGGTCATCGAGCCGGAAATCAAGCATGTAAACGGTCTCATCGGGGCTGGTGTATGCATTCAGATCAGGGCCAAAGTCGGTGCCGATGTCGCGCAGCGCCTGGATCAGGTCGTTTTTGGAGAACTTTTCGGTGCCGTTAAACAGCATGTGCTCCAGGTAGTGGGCCACGCCATCAAGGCCTTCTGGATCCAGAACCGCGCCGGCGTTGATGACCAGCCGCATTTCCACCGTTTCGGCGGGCGAGTCGTTGGACCTCAGGTAGTAAGTAAGTCCGTTATCGAGCGTCCCGATCAGCACTTCGTCGTCGACGCCGAGCGGCGCGGGATCCAGGTCTGCTGGCACGTAATCGTTGAACTGGCCCAGATCAATCCGGTCTGGGGCCGGTTCCGGTTCCCGGGCCGGGTCGCCGGAAGGGGCGACTTCGACCGGCTCTGGGGCGGGAGTTGTCTCGGCCGGCGCGGGAGCTTCAGGTTCTTCGGATTCGGGTGGCGGCTCCGGAACCGTGGCATCGATCGTCTGCGTCGCAGCCGTTGGCTCAACCGCAACCGGTTCGTCATCGGAACCGAACGGCGCGCACGCGGTCGCCAGCAACCCAAGCGCCAAAGCCAACGCCAATGTGGTGATGGCGGTCCTGCGCCACAAGAGGTTAAAAGGAGAAATCAGAACGGCGCTGGCGCGCTCGGCTGATGAAACTCGGGCGTCAAGGGGTCTGGGCATGGCGGTGCCTGCAACGATCGGAAAACTGCCGTGCAACGGGTGCGGTGGGGCGCGGAAGCGGATGATGGATAAATCCCGGCAAATCTTAACTGCAGGGCAAATTGGCGGCTCGATTCACACCCGCCGCCGAGGATACCGGGTCGATGCCGCTGCTCGATTCCATGCTCTGGATTTGCCCCATTCGGATGCGCCGTTGCCGGACCGCGACCAGCACGGTGGTTTCCGCACTGGTGTTGCCAGTGATCGTTGCCAACCGATTCAGAATTTGCGGCGATGGGTTCTTCGCGGGGCGTGTTCCAGCAGCGGCAACGGCGAATCGGATTTTGCGGTCCACAGAGAAGCCGGTCGACCCCCGCGCGCCTTGTCGGCGCGCCGCGCGGGACGTGACTGCTGAAACGTCCCGTTCAGGCGGACCATGCGCTGGAAGTTCCCTGGATCAAGTCGCGTATTCCAGACGGCTTCGTAAACCCTGCGCAGCTCGCTGATGGTGAATTCCGGAGGGCAGAATTTTGCCGCAACGGCCGTGTATTCCAATTTGGAACGCAACCGCTCCAGGGCATCGGCAACAATTTCGCGATGGTCGAATGCAAGTTGCAGCGACCCATCTTCAATCACCGCCACCGGCAGCAGTGCGGCGGATGCCGCGTCGCCGCCGCCGCGCGGATCAATCTCCGCGCAAACTGCCCAGTACGCCACGGTGACCACCCGCATCCTGGGGTCGCGCTCCGGACTTCCGTAGCTGGCCAGCTGTTCCAGAAACCTGGCGTCTCCGGTAAGGCCGGTCTCTTCCGCCAGTTCGCGGGCCGCGGCGGCATCGAGATCTTCGTCGGGTCGGACAAATCCGCCGGGCAGTGCCCAGTGATTCAGGAACGGTTCCTGGCCCCGCTGCACCAGCAGAAGGTGCAGGCTTGCGGCGCGGATGGTGAACACCACCACGTCCACGGTGGCCGCCACTGGCGGAAACGCACGCGGATCGTAGGCCGGTTGGTTGTTCGGCATGGCTCCGTTGTGGACGGCCGGAATCGTATTAGCCGGGCGGTGGTTGATCCCGCCGGCCGAAGGCGGCGACCAACCGGTGCCTGATTAACGACGGCACCGCTTGGGCCTCCGACATGAACCTCGGGCGCGATGGTCCTCCACCGACTCCGTGCGGCCAACAAAGAACGCCCGCCGCCGCCGATCGCGCTCGCGTTGTCCGGCGTTGCGGTAATCGCCCAAAGCACGGTTCACGCTTTCAAACGCGCTGTGCACGCCGCCATGGTCGCCACGGTAGTCCTGGATCGAACCGTCGCCAATCCCAAGGCTCCCGGCTTCGCGGTAGCTGTCCTGGTTGGCGCCCAGGAATACGAAAGTCCATCCGGATTCTTGCCGCGCGGCGATCAGTTCGAAGAGTTGGTGGCGATTCCAGCGTCGTGAACTGTTCTCTGCTCCGTCGGTGAAAACGACCACTACCTGGTCCTCGTCCGCGGGGTCGTGGCCAAGCCGCACGCTCCGCCGATCGGCCGCCTCGATGAGGTCGCCCAGGGCGTCCAACAACGGAGTGGAGCCGCGCGGTTGAAAGTGCTCCGGAGCCAAGTCCGGGACGTTGTCGATCGGGGTGTCCTCAAGCAGGACTTCGCGGGGATCCTGGCTATCGAACATCACCAGCGTCAGGCTGCAAGCTCCCGGATGTTTCCGCTGTTCGGAGACGAAGTTGTTGAAACCGCCAACGACATCTTCCTCAAGTCCGCTCATCGACCCGGATCGATCAATCAGGAATGAGACGTGCACGTCGGGACTTTCCTGCCCGACAATCGTCGTCCGCCGGCCTTCGATAGCGCTCTGACCTGGTTGCCCGGCAATCCGATCGGCGAACGTCAGAACGTCGGCCAGGGCCCGCGTACGGATCAAGTTGCGGTGCCCCGACGCAATCAATCCGCCGCGGCCCACCCAGGCACGCCGGCCGCCGCGCGCCCCGATGCAGGCGCCCGCAATCGCCCGGCTCACCTCGTGCAGGAAGTCCAAAGCACCGAGGACTGAATCGCCCCGGCCCGGAGGCGCCGACCCCAGCGGGAATGGCACGCTGGCGGCCGTTAGCAGCGCCGCCGGGATCGCCTGAGTGCAAAGTGCGGATCGACCCAGGACCTGGATTGACCGCCAGGGATCGCCCTCCAGGGACTTGCAGACCTCCCGGATTGCACCACCAACCGACTGTCCGTAGACGCTTGCCGGCGGGTATTGATCGCAGATTTCGGCAACGGCTTCGAGCCAGTCCCGCCCCAGTGGTTCATCCGACCGCGCGGCCAGGGCCACCGCGCCCGCCACCGCTGCGGCGCCGGCAACCGCGACGCCGTGCCGGTGCGTCACGGCAGCCGAAAGAGCGGCCTCGTAGGCAGCCCTTGCCGGGTCGCCGGCAAAGAGCAATCCGAACACGGTCGCCCGCGCCGCCGCCGCCGCGCCGGCCGAATCGGGCGATCCCGCCAGCGACCAATGCGCGCCGCCCCGCAGGGCATCCCTGGCGCACCCGGTTGCCTGCCCGGCTCCGGAGGTATTGGCGGCCTTCAACGCCGCGGCGAAAGATTCCGGGTGAATCAAGGGGTTTCCCAGGGCAGCCTCGCCGGCGACTAAGGCCAGTCTCGTGTTCGGCCCCGGCCCGGGGCGACCTCC
>CAYXKQ010000096.1:0-6589 GCA_964465715.1 uncultured Chloroflexota bacterium | reverse complement strand
GTTCACGCAGGGCATCGTGATGAGCGGGATCAAGGGCTGACCCACCCGCGCGGCCGACCGGCCGCCAGCATCACCCGCTCCCCGTAGGCCATCGCGGACCCCCCGCCGGCGGGGGGTCCGCCGCAGCGCTCTAACGGGCAGGCTGTTCAGGCCAGGTCGAAGCGGTCCAGGTTCATTACCTTGCCCCAGGCCTTGACGAAATCGCGCGCGAAGGCCTCCCCGGCATCGCTGGATCCGTAGACCTCAGCCAGCGCCCGCAGTTCCGAATTAGAGCCGAACGCTAGATCCACCCGGGTGGCCGTCCAGACCGGCTTGCCGTCGACGCGGCCCTCGAACGAGTCTCCAACCCGGCTCCACTCGGTCCGGGGATCGAGCAGGTTCAGGAAAAAGTCGTTGCTGAGCGTTCCGGGTCGCGTGGTCAGGACGCCGTGTCGCCTCCCCCCGCTGTTGGCGCCAAGCACCCGCAGGCCGCCGACCAGCACCGTCATTTCGGGCGCGGTCAGCTCGAGCATTGCCGCGCGTTCAATCAGCAGCTCTTCCGCCGGCCGGTTCTCCCCGGCCGCAACGTAGTTGCGGAAGCCGTCGGCGCGCGGCTCCAGCACCGTGAAGGATTCGGCGTCGGTCCACTCTTCCTCGGCGTCGGTCCGTCCCGGATCAAAGGGCACCGCAAGATCGTGACCGGCGTCCCGGGCCGCCCGTTCCACCGCGGCGCATCCGCCCAGGACGATCATGTCGGCCAGCGAGATTCTGGTGTCGTCGGTCCGCGCGGCGATGAATTCGGTCCGGATATTTTCGAGCGCGGCCAGCACCCGGGCCAGGTTCTGCGGGTCGTTCGCGGCCCAGTCCTTCTGCGGGGCCAGCCGGATGCGGGCTCCGTTGGCGCCCCCGCGCCGGTCGGTGCCGCGATAGGAGGCCGCCGCCGACCAGGCGGTATGCACCAGCTGCGATACCGACAGCCCGGAGGAAAGTACGCTGGCTTTGAGTTCGGCGATGTCGCGATCGCCCACCAGTTGGTGTCCCACCTCCGGCACCGGGTCCTGCCACAGGAGTTTCTCGGCCGGAACCAGCGGTCCCAGGTACCGGCTGCGCGGCCCCATGTCGCGGTGCAGCAGCTTGAACCAGGCCCGCGCGAACGCGTCCTCGAGCTCGGCCGGGTTGTTCAGGAATCGGGTCGAAATGGCATCGTATTCGGGATCGGCCTTCAGCGCCAGATCGGTGGTGAGCATCATCGGCGGGTGTTTGACGGTCGGGTCGTGGGCGTCGGCGACGGTGACCGCGCCGTCGCGGGGCCGGAATTGCGATTTGCCGGCCGGGCTCCTGGTCAGCTCCCACTCGTGCCCGTACAGGTTCTCCAGGAACTCGTTGTCCCAGCGGGTCGGATTGCTGGTCCAGGCTCCCTCCAGCCCGCTGGTCACCGAGTCCCCGGCCTTGCCGGTCCCGTAGCTGCTGGCCCAGCCAAGCCCCTGCTGCCCAATATCGGCACCTTCCGGATCCGGACCTACGTGGGATTCGGGGCCGGCGCCGTGGGCCTTGCCGAACGTGTGTCCGCCGGCGATGAGGGCTACCGTCTCCTCGTCGTTCATCGCCATTCGCTCGAACGTCTGGCGGATGTAGCGGGCCGCCTCGGCCGGGTCCGGGCGCCCGCCCGGTCCCTCCGGGTTCACGTAAATCAAGCCCATATGGTCGGCCGCCAATGGTCCAAGCAGGCCACCGTCCTCGTCGTGGCGCTCATCGCCGAGCCACTCGCCCTCCGCGCCCCAGTCGGTCTCGTCGGGCTCCCACACGTCCGCTCGCCCGAACGCGAACCCGAAGGTCTTAAAGCCCATCGATTCCAGCGCGCAGTTGCCGGCGAATATCAACAGGTCGGCCCAGGACAGGCTCCGGCCGTACTTTTGCTTTATCGGCCACAGCAGCCTTCGCGCTTTGTCGAGATTGGCGTTGTCGGGCCAGCTGTTCAGCGGGGCGAACCGCTGCTGGCCCGAACCGCCGCCGCCCCGCCCGTCGCTGGTGCGGTAGGTCCCGGCGGCGTGCCAGGTCATGCGGATTAGCAACGGTCCGTAGTGTCCGTAATCGGCCGGCCACCAGTCCTGCGAGGTGGTCATTACCGCTTCGATGTCGCGCCGCAGCTCGGCAACATCCAGGGCCTCGACTGCCGCCCGGTAGTCGAACCCGTCCGGCAAGGGATCGGACTGCGGCGAGTTGCGGCGCAGGGCGGCAAGGCTCAACCGGCCCGGCCACCAGTCTTGGTTGTTGGTCACGTCAGCGTTCCCGTCGGTTCGTATTGCCGCAAGTATTTTCCCAACCTGCGGCGCCGGGACGCCCCGGCCGGCCCAGCACTTACATCAAGGCCGACCCGGAACCCAGGAACCGGACGGGGTGAAGGCTAGGCCGGCGTTGATAAGTTGGCGGTTCTGCTGCGAACGCAGCGCGCGGGCATATACCTCGTCGGGATCGTAGTCGCGGCGCGCGCGGGCGCGCAGGTCGGCCAGTGCGTCGGCGTAGCGGGGATTTTCAATCTGGTTGGTCAGCTCGTCGGGATCGGCGGCCAGGTCAAACAGTTCGTCGGGTTCGCCGTGGTAGTAGTTGTATTTCAGGTCGCCCACCCGCACCATCCGACAGGGCCCCTTGGCGGCCACCGCGGTGAAGTCGGCGATCACTTCGCCCGGACCTTCGGCTTCGCCGCTGGCGAGCCCCAGCAGGCTCTCACCGGACCAGTAGTCGGGGGCCCCGACCCCGGCGGAGTCGAGCAGCGTCCGGGTAACGTCGATCAATGAAACCGGCTGGTTGACCCGGCGACCGGCGTCGACCCTGCCCGGCCAGCGCACGTGCAGCGGGACCCCGACCGAATCCTCGTAAAAGGTCTGCTTGGTCCACATCCCGTGTTCGCCGACCGCGTCGCCGTGATCGGACGTGTAAACGATGACTGTGTCGTCGCCCTGGCCGGACTCGTCGACCGCGGCCAGGATCTGGCCCAGGCAATCGTCGCAGTAGGTGATCAACCCGTAATAGGCCGCCCTGGCCCTGGCCACCAATTCGGGTTCCACGTCCACGTAGGAGAACCATTCCGCCAGGCGCCGCTTGTGCGGATGGATGTCGTCCATGTGGGCCGGAATGCGCGGCTGATCGGCGTGCTCGGGGAAGTACATGTCCCAGTACTTCTGGCGCGCGATAAAGGGGAAATGGGGCGTGATCAGACCCACCAGCAGCGCCCAGGGACGGTCCGCTTCCCCCTGGGCGCGGATGTAGGTGCTGGCCTGGGCGGCGGCGACCTCGTCGTAGGCCGAATAGGCGTGCTCGCCCGGCCCGGCCTCGGTGAACATGCTGTAGTCGGCGGCCGCGTTTTCGGGGTGCCAGCCGATGAAATCGCCGGCCAGTTTGGGGTTGGCGTCACCGTGCACGTCGGAGAGGATGCGGCGCTGGAACCCGTGCATCTGGTCGGCGCCCTGGAAGTGCATCTTGCCGCAGAGCACGGTTTCGTATCCGGCCGCATTGAGCAGGTGCGCCCAGGTGGCCTCGTCGCTGCTCAGGGTGGCGGCGTTGTCCCAGGCGCCGACCTGCGGAGTGTATTGACCGGTCATGAACGATGCCCGCGAAGGGTTGCAGATCGGTGAATTGCAGTACGCGTTCACGAACGTGGTGCCCTCGTCGGCCAGGCGCTGCATGTGGGCCGTCTTGACGAAGGGGTGCCCGTAGGGCTCGGTGAAGCTGCGCGAGTGTTCGTCGCTCATCACCACCAGGATGTTTGGTCTTTTGGGCATTTGTTTTTCTCTTGGAGATCGTTGAGGGAGGAATTTGCGGGGTTTGGGCCGATCAGGCGAAGTCGCCGCCCTGGTAGGGCTGCCCCCAGGGCTGGTCGCCGACCGCGTCGACGAGCTTGGATCGCGACTGCTGCGAGTAGGTGACACGGCGGGCGATGTCCTCCGGGTCCCAGTCATTGAGCGCGGCCGCGGTCAAACGCTCCACGGTATCGGCGTGGTCGGGGTCGCCGGCCAGGTCGGTGAGTTCTTCGGGATCGTCCTCAAGGTCAAACAATTCGGGCTGTTCGCCGTGGTAGTAGTTGAGCTTGAAGCGGCCCTGACGGATGCTGCGGCCGGGGGCAATCGAGCCGTGCGCGTAGTAATCGCAGATCGCCTCCCCGCCCCCGTCGGGTTCTTCTCCCGCCAGCAGCGGCAGCAGCGAGGTGCCGTGACAGAGATCGCTGTCGGCGCCGGCGCCCTCGAGCACCGTTTTCACCACGTCCAGGAGTGACGTGACGCGCTTGAAGCGACTGCCCGGCGAGGTGACCCCGGGCCAGCGCACCAGGAACGGGATTTTGGTCGATGCATCGTAGAAACCGCACTTGTACCAGAGCCCCTTTTCGCCCAGCTGCTCGCCGTGGTCGGCCACGTAGATGACCACCGTGTTCTCGCCCAGCCCCAGGTAATCGAGGGCATCGACCATCTGCCCGATCTTTTCGTCGGCGAAGGTGCACATGCCGTAATAGGCGGCCCGCGCCTTGCGCACCTGCTCGGCCGGGATGTCGCGCGATTGGAATACGTCCAGCAGGCGTTCGTTCTGCGGATGCAGCTCGCCCAGGTCACCCACGCCATGGCGAGGCATCTCGACGTTGTCGGCGTAGTACTTGTAGTAGTGCTGGTCGCGGGCGATGAAGGGGAAGTGCGGGGTGAAGATGGAGGCGCAGATCGCAAACGGGCGTTCACGCCGGTCCGGCTGGGAAAGGAATTCGACGGTGCGGGTGGTCACCTCGTCGTCGTAGCGCAGGTGGAAGTAGTCGCCTGACCGCGGCACCTCGGTCAGGCGACGGGCGTTGTCGATCGTGTCGCCGAAGTGGCCGCCCGTCGACCAGTCGGGCAGGCGCCCGGTGGTTGTCCCGCCGCCGTGAATGTCCTCCAGCAGCCGATGCTTGAATCCGTGCATCTGGTCGGGACCGACAAAGTGCATCTTGCCGCACAGGGCGGTGTCGTAGCCGAGCGAGTTGAGTCGGTGGGCCCAGGTGATCTGGTCGGTGCGCAGGGTGTTGGCGTTGTCCCAGACTTCGACCTCGTGCACGTAGCGGCCCGACATGAAGGACGCCCGCGACGGCACGCACAGCGGCGAATTGCAGTAGGCATTCTCGAAGGTGGAACCCTCCGCCGCCAGGCGGTCGAGATTCGGGGTCTGCACCGTCGGGTGGCCGTATACGGAACTGTAGGCGGGGTTGTGCTCATCGGACATGATGATGAGGAAATTGGGACGGTCCATTTACCCTGCTCTCGGGGAATTCGGGTGTCGACGGGCCAGAACAGCCCGACATATTAAAAGGTGATCGGGCCGTCCGGGTCGCAAATGCCGGCATTGGATGGGACCAATCTGGAAAAATGAACAGGCGATCGAGCCGATGACAAAAAAGACCGGGAAATTCAGGCAATGAATCAGAACAGGGTGGCTTTAGTTACCGGCGCCAATCGGGGAATCGGGCTGGAGCTCTGCCGGCAGTTGGCCGAATCCGGATTCAGGACCGTTCTCTCATCGCGCGACGAACGCCTCGGCGCGGTGGCGGTCCAGCAGCTGGCCACCGACGGCATCGAGGTTCTCTACTGCCCGATGGACGTGACCAAACGCTTCACGGTGGACCGCGCAATCGATTTCGTGCTCGGCTCCTGCGGACGACTGGACGTGCTTGTCAACAACGCCGGGGCGCTGCTCGACGAGGCGCCTGCCGCGGATGCGGATCAGGTCCTCGCGACCACCGACGCGACCCTGCTGGACAGCTTCCAGGTCAACGCGCTGGGAGTCTACCGCGTGTGCCGCGCGGCGTTCCCGGTCATGCAGCGCCAGGGGTACGGGCGGATCGTCAACGTGACCTCCGGCGCCGGATCACTGGCCCGCATGAACTCCCGCCATCCCGCCTACCGGATCTCGAAAGCCGCCGCCAACGCGGTCACGCGGGTTTTCGCCGACCTGGCAGGCGACGCCGACATCAAGGTCAATTCGGCCACCCCGGGCTGGGTGCGCACCGACATGGGCGGCCCGGACGCGGAGCGTGATGTGGCTACCGGGGCCGCCGGCATCGTCTCGCTGACGCAACTGCCGGCCGACGGGCCCAACGGCGGGTTCTTTCTCGACGGCGAGGTGATCGAGTGGTAAGGGCCCATTCGCGGCCGCGGCTTGTACTGGCGTCGCGATGGCGAGTGGGCCGATGAGCGGTCCGCACGGGTCCAGGTTCAGGCTCTTCCGCAGCGAAAACGATCGCAAGATCTCCGGGGTGGCCGGCGGCCTGGCCGAGGCCCTGGACTTAGACCCGACCCTGGCGCGCCTGCTCTGGGTGCTGGTGGTCCTGGCAACTTCCGGAGTCGGCTTGCTGGCTTACCTGGCGATGTGGGCGATCGTGCCACCGCGTTCAGAGGTTCTGATCAATTCAGGCGCCGGGCCGGATCAAGCCGATCCGCCGCCGGCCGAAGCTTCCCTGGATGCCCCGGCCGCTGCCGATCCCGGCGCCGCCCGGCGGCGATCGTCGAGTGCGCCGGTAATCGCCGGGGTGATCCTGATCGTAATCGGAGTGGTTTTCCTGCTGGACAACTGGGTATCGCTGCAGTTCTGGACTTACATC
>CAYXKQ010000095.1:0-6728 GCA_964465715.1 uncultured Chloroflexota bacterium | reverse complement strand
CACCGGCGCAGCGGCCTTCCGCCTGCTCTCGCACCCGCGGCTGCTGGACGTCGTCGAGTGTTTCATCGGGTCGGAGATTTATTCCAATCCGGTCCAGCACATTCGGGTCAAGGTGCCCGAGCGCAAGGTGCCGGGTAGCACGGCGGTTTCGAACATGGGAATCGGCAACGCGACCCTCTGGCACCAGGACAACGGGGTCATCACCGAGGACGGCGACATCACCCCCATCCTGACGTGCTGGGCGCCGATCACCGACGCGAGCGTGGAGATGGGCTGCCTGGCCGCGATTCCGCGTTCGCACCGGTTGGGCCTGGCGCCGCATTGCCTCGCCTCCACCGGCCTGCACATCCCTTCCGAAAACGTTGATGAGAGCCTTATGCGCCCGCTCCCGATGTCGGCCGGATCAGTTCTTTTCCTGCACCGCCACACCCTGCACCGATCGCTGCCCAATGTTTCTGATGCGGTGCGTTTCAGCTTTGATTTGCGCTACTCCCCGACCGGCCTCCCCACCGGCCGCGAGGTCTTCCCTGGTTTCGTGGCCCGGTCCCGTCGCGATCCGGCCAGCGAGCTGCGGGACTCCGGGACCTGGGCCCAGAGCTGGCGCCGGACCCAGTTGCATCTTTCGGAGGCCGGCAGCTACGCCGGCAATCGCTACAACGCCGACGCGGTCTTCTGTTAGGGAATGGCAATGGATACCAACCGCAAGTACCTGCTGGCGAGCCGGCCGCGCGCCGAGCCGTCGCCCGCTAATTTTTCATTGGTGGAGGAACCGGCCACGCAGCCGGGCGAGGGCCAGGTGCTGGCGCGCACGATCTGGTTGAGCGTCGACCCCTATATGCGCGGCCGCATGCGCCCCTCGCGCAGCTATGCCGATCCGGCCGGCCTGGGCGAGGTGATGGTCGGCAGCGGGGTGGGGGAGGTTATCGCCTCGCGCTCGCCGCGCTTTACGGCCGGCGACATCGTCGAGGGCCGCTTCGGCTGGCAGACGATGCCCACCACCGACGCCGACGACTTGGATCTGATCGACCCCGAACTTGCGCCGATTTCAACTGCCCTGGGCGTGCTCGGCATGCCCGGCATGACCGCGTATTTCGGTTTCCTGGAAGTCGGCCGCCCCCAACCGGGGGACACGGTGGTGGTCTCGGCTGCCTCGGGGGCGGTCGGCGGAGTGGTCGGACAGATGGCCCGAATCGGTGGGAACCGGGTTGTGGGGGTAGTGGGTTCGGACGCCAAGCGCGATTACTGCCTGCAGCGGCTTGGCTACCACGCCTGCATCAATCGCCGCGCGGAAGATGTCGGCGCGGCGCTGGACCGGGAATGCCCGGACGGAATCGACGTCTACTTCGACAACGTCGGCGGGCCGATCCTGGACGCGGTATTGCAGCGAATCAACCTGGGGGCGCGCATCGCGATCTGCGGGATGATCTCCGAATACAACCTGCCCGAACCCGAGCAGGCAATTCGCCCCACCCGCGCCCTGCTTTCGAACCGCGCCACCATGCAGGGCCTGCTGGTGAGCGACTGGTGGCACCTTCGCCAGCACGGCCGCAGTCGGCTGGCCGGCTGGATTGCATCCGGCGAGCTTTGCTATCGCGAGGAAACCATCGAGGGGTTCGAAAACATGCCCCAGGCGCTGATCGGACTGCTTGAAGGTGAGAACTTCGGCAAGCGACTGGTCAGGGTTGCCGACGCTCCGCCCGGCGTCTCCATCGGCGGAGACGCGCGCTAGCGGCACCCCACGCTTGTCCCGATCCGGCGGCGGCTCGGGCGGGGCCGCGCAATGCCAACGAATCCGTTGCCAACAGCCTTGCAGTCAGAATTGCTGCCGACATCTCCATGGATCGGCCTGGCCGGACATACCGGTTGATGCCGCCTAAGCGGGCGGCTCGGCTGCCGGCGCGCTAGGCCAACTGGTCGAAGCGGGTCAGAACCTCAAATATGCAGCTGGCGCCGAACGCGAGGCACTCCTCCGGGATCCGCTCGTCGGCGGCGTGGATAAGGCGAAATATCTCAATGTCGGGCGGAAGGTTCATCGGCAGGAACCCGTAGGACTGTATCCCGATCCGGCGAAATTCACGTCCGTCGGTGGCCCCCACCATCAACATCGGCATCGGCCGGGCCTGCGGATCATGCTCGACGAGAACCTGTGCGAGCAAAGGCAGCAGGCGCAGGTCGGGTTGTCCGAGCGGCTCGCTCATCGCCCGCGGAGGATCGAATTCGACGTCCTCCCCGACCAGACCGGTCAGGTCCGAGACCAATTTTTCGGGCGAGGACGTGGGCAGGATGCGGGCGTCGAAATTCAACTCCACGACGCTGGGCACGACGTTGAACTTGTCGCCACCCTTTATCACCGTGACGTTGACCGTATCGTGCAGGACGCAGTCAAAAACATCGCCGCCAGGGCCCATGCGGTCCAGCGTGGAGTCGGCCCGTTCGGGGTCAAGCAGGGCCAGCACCAGGGCCCGTTCGGGGTCCTGAAGACCGTTGGCGACGGCTTCGATCATCGCGGCCGCGGCCGGTGTCACCGACACCGGCAGGCGGTTATGGTCCAGAGTGGTCAGTACCCGTCCCAGACGCGCCATGATGCCGCCGCGGTGAATCATCGCGCCGTGACCGCCGGGTCCCTTGATACGCCCGGTCAGGCGGACGACGGTTTTCTCCGACACCTGGATCGGGTAGTAAGTCTGGCCGAACATCGCCTCGCGATAACCGCCGAATTCCCCCAGCGCGAATCGCACCCCCGCAAACAGTTCGGGGTGCTGATCGACCATGAATCCGGCACCGAACTCGGCCCCGGCCTCTTCGTCCGAGAGCAGGCAGAGGATCACGTCGCCGGGCAATTGGGTCTTTTCATGGGCTGCGCGCAGAAATGCGGCGATCATCATCGCGTCGCCGCCCTTCATGTCCAGGCTGCCGCGTCCCCAGATCACGCCGTCCACCAGGTCCGCCGCGAACGGGTCCCTGGTCCAGGGCTGCCCGGCGGCGGTCACCACATCGACGTGCCCATACAGCAGCAGCGGCGGCTCGCCTCCGCCGCGGATGCGGGCCACGAGATTGGGCCGATCCGGATCCAGTGCATACAGGCGCGACTCGATTCCGTACCCGGCCAAAAGCCGCTGGATCCATTCGATGCAGGCGCGCTCGTCGCCGGGCGGGTTGGTCGTGTTGAAGCGGATCAGGTGCCGCAGCAGCGCCCCGGGATCGGCATGGATGCCGGCCATTTCGCCCCTCAGCGCCACTCCTGCCCCCAATCGGATGTTTGGTAATGGCTGCGTATCAGCCAGTCGGTCAGAACCCCCGATAGCCGGTGCCGCTGGGTCGCACAGGCCGGATCGTCCCATCGGTTGCAAGTCTCACCGGGATCGGACTCAAGGTCGAACAGCTGCCCCTCGTCGCTGTCGAGCAGGCGCACCAGTTTCCAGCGCCGGTCGCGGACCATGGTCATGAAGTCCCAGTCCAGTCCCATCATCTCCTCGCGAGACTGCTCGCAGAAGACGTACCGATTGCCGCGGGCATCCGGGCTGCCGGCCAGGGCCGGGCCCATGCTGATGCCCTCGAATCCGCCCGGAACCGGCAACCCGGCGAACTCGAAGATCGTCGGCGCCAGGTCGATCCACGAGTAAAGGTCTTCGATTCGGCGGCCGCCGCCGAATCTTCCCGGCGACCAGACGATGGTCGGCACGCGGGTGACGATGTCGTAAAAAGTCCATTTCTGGCTGTGCCCGTGGTCGCCCAGGGCGTCACCGTGGTCTGAAGTGAAGATCACGATCGAATCCTCGAGCAGGCCGCGGTCTTCCAGGGCGGCCAGGATGTTGCCGACCTGGGCGTCGATCATCGCGACATTGGCCATGTAACAGGCGCGCTGGTGCTGGCGCTGCTCGGGGGTCGGTTCGAGCAAGTGCACGATCGAATCGTGGTCGACTTCGGCGTTGTGCTCGCGCATCGACCGAAATGGCCCGGGCTGACCCTCGATCTCCTCCGGGGACGGGTCGACGATCCCGAAATCGCGATCGCGGTACAGGCGCTCCCACCCGGGAGTGGGGTCGTACGGTGGGTGCGGACCGGGGAACCCGATCTGCAAGAACAGCGGTTCGCGCACGGTCTGGCGCCGGATCCAGTGGGTTGCGAATCCGCCGACGAAGTTGTCCGACTGCAGATCCTCGTCCTGGTCCCAGACGAACGCGCCCAGGCTTTGCCGGTAGTCGGCGCGCTCGCGGTACATGATCCGGCCCGGTTTGGGGATCACGCCGCGCGCGATCAGGGCCTTGTCCCATTCGTCGATGAACTCGGCGCCCTGCAGATAGCGGTCCTTGTTCTCCGCGACGTAGCGCTCATCAAATCCGGCTTCGGCGAGAAATGGGGTGGTGTGCATCTTGCCGATGTTGACGGTGTGATATCCGGCCGCGCGGAGATCGCTGACCCAGGTCTTGCGCCACGGGTCCCCGTTCTTGAAGATTCGGGTCGTGTGCGGGTAGCGGCCGGTGAACAGGCTGGCCCGCGCGGGGGCGCAGGACGTGGCCGGAATGAAGCAGTTGTCGAAGGAGACGCCTTCCCGCACCAATCGGTCCAGGTTAGGGGTGTCCATGTAATCGAAACCCAGCGCGCCGATGGTATCGAAGCGCTGCTGATCGGTGATGATCAGGATTATGTTGGGGGGTCGTTGGGACAACCCGGAACCGCCTTGGATTCAATCGGCGCAGGCCCGGCCAGGAGCAATCAAATCCTAATTCCGGGTACCCCCAGGCTCGGCGAAAATCAACCCGAAGTCCCGGCCGACGGCGCCCGGGGCCGAACCCGCCCGAATCCGGAAGCAGACCCCGATCCATGCCCGACCAACACCAGCCGCCGCTCATCGGACTGACCCTCGGCGACCCAACCGGCGTTGGGCCCGAGGTGGTGGCCAAGGCTTTGCTGCACGACTCCGTCCATGAGCGGCTGCGGCCGGTCGCGATCGGCAGCGCTTCGGCCCTGGAGCGAATCCTGAACATCTGCGGACTCGATCTTGCGGTCCGAATGATCGGGGACGTGGAAGAGGCCCGTTTCGAGCGGGGGACCATTGACACCCTCGACATCTGGAACAAGGACCACCGCGAACTGCCGTTCAAGGAAGTCACGGCCGCCGGCGGCGAGGCCGCCGTCACCGCGGTCATCGAAGCGGTAAAACTCTGCGCCGCCGGCCGGCTAGACGCCATGGCCACCTCGCCCCTGCACAAGCTGGCCATGAAAATGGCCGGCTACGACTACCCCGGACATACCGAAATCGTCCAGGAGTTCTCGGGCGCCAGGACTTCGCGCATGATGCTGGTGGCGGGCAAGTTGCGCGTTATCCACGTCTCCACCCACGTCGGCCTGGCCGAGGCGGTCACCCTGGTCAAGACCGACCGCATCGTTGAAGTGATCGGAATATTCCAGCAGGCCTTGCAGGACATGGGTATAGAGTCGCCCCGAATCGCCGTCGCTGGCCTAAATCCCCATGCCGAACCCGGCAACCTGTTCGGCATGGAGGACTCCGAACAGGTGGAGCCGGCGGTGCAGCGCGCCCGGGGTAATGGGGTCGACGCGCTCGGACCGATGCCCCCGGACACGGTCTTTGCGCGGGCCTCCCAGGGTGAATATGACGGGGTGGTGGCCATGTACCACGACCAGGGACACATCGCGGTGAAGATGCTGGGAATCCACAATGGGGTCAACGTGACCCTGGGCACGCCGGTCATCCGGACATCAGTAGACCATGGCACCGCCTACGGGCGCGCCGGCGACAATCGCGCCGAGGAGACCAGCATGCTGAACGCGACCCTGCTGGCGGCCGACATGGTCTTGGCCCGCCGCCGCCGGGCTCTGTCGACCGCGGCCAGCGGGGCCCGATCCGGCTAGGTTTGTCGGGCCTCAGGAATCGAGGATTTGATTCACCGTGGAACGGTCAGGCAGGGAAGTGGACGCCCCCAGGAGCCGGCAGGCCGCGGCTCCGGCGGCGCTGGCGAACCGCAGCGCTTGAGCGAGCCCCATCCGCTCCAACAACCCGACCGCCAGGGCGCCGCAGAAAGCGTCGCCGGCCGCGGTGGTATCCACCACCGTGGTCGAAAACGCCGGAAGCCGAATCCGCTTCCTTCCGTCGCTGGCGCAGAGGCCACCGGACCCGAGCGTTATCACCGCGGCCCGCCCGCAATACCCGGCCAATCGATCGGCCAGTTGCGGGGCCTGCCGGTGATCGGGCGCCGGCTCGCCGACGAGCGCGCCGGCCTCGGTCTCGTTGACCACCAGGAAGTCGGCCAGCGCCAGGACCTCCCGCGGCAGCCGGCCCGGCGGAGCCGCGTTGAGCAGGGTAACGGCCCCCTCGCGGCGGGCCGCGGAAAAAGCGGCCACGATCGGCGCGGTCGGGATCTCCACCACCGCCATCACCAGCGAAGCCGCCGCGACCGCTGCGCAGGCAGTATGCCGGGGGGTGACGCACCGGTTGGCGCCGGCCGCCAGGGCGATGCAGTTTTGGCCTTCACCATCGATTGTTATGAGCGCAACCCCCGAGGACCGGTCGGCGATGCGGGCGACGTTTGCCACGTCGATGCCCTCGCCCGCCAGCTGGGCAACTCGATCGGTCCCGAACTGGTCTTCACCGACCGCCCCGACCATGCTCACCGGGGCCCCCAGGCGGGCCGCGGCGATGGCCTGGTTGGCTCCCTTGCCGCCGCCGAAGATCTGCAGCGGGGATTCGGTGAGCACGGTTTCGCCCG
>CAYXKQ010000094.1:0-6789 GCA_964465715.1 uncultured Chloroflexota bacterium | reverse complement strand
CGGCTGCCACATCACCCTGAACAACGAATATCCCGGATTCGGCTGGGGGCCGGTCCTGGATGACGTGCCCAGCCTGTGCGGCCCGGACGGGACGATGTGGCAGAAATCGCGCGAAACGATCGCCCACGCCGACCCGGCCGAGGTCCGACGCGAGATGCGGGCCCAGCTGGAGCGGCTATTGGATACCGGGATCGACGTTACCCACGTCGACGCGCACATGGGCACCGCCCTGGACAAGGCCTTCTACCGCGATTACATCGAGCTGGGGCTCGAATACGACCTGCCGGTCCTGGCGCTCCCGCCCCAGATGTCCGATGACGTGGAGATGCTCTCCCAGCACGGACTCCGCACCGATCCGGAACTGACCCGGGAGATGGTCGCCGCGGTCACCGAGCGGGGTTTCCCGATCTTTGACTTCATGGAGGCCGAGACTCCCTGGTACAACCCGTTCGTGGCCGAACATCACCACCGACTGCGGATCGACGGACTGCCCGACGCCAAGAACTACTTCATCCTGCATTCGGCCCTGGGCGGCCCCGATCTCAAGGAATTCGCGCCCGACTGGATGCAACGCGATTCGGAACGATTCCTGTTCGCGCCCGGCGGGGCCCTGGCCGGCGAGTTCGCCGACCGCGGGATTGAAACCCTGGGGATGCGCGAGCTACGCGATCGGGCCCGCGCCGGCCGCAGCTAGCGGACTGGACCGGAGCGCATCAGGTTTCGTCCACCGCGCTGCGCACGTACTGGGTCGAATAAAGCTGACGGCACTCTGAGTCTTCCACGATCTTCAGGCCCAGCTCGCGTCCCAGACGCCGGCCCAGCGCGGCCGATTCGAAACGGGGCCAGACTTCTTCGAAGGAATCCAGGTCCTCGAATCGGCATTCGATCCTCAGCACGTCGCGGTCGGACTTGCCGTGATAGATCCGCGGCGGCGGCCAGCCGATCCCGGCAAACTGCCGTTGCAGCCAGCTTCCAGGGTCCGCGGCGGCCGGCGACTCGCCTTCCCCGGCCAGCCTGAGCGACCACTCGAAAATGATCAAGCGCACCTCGCGTGGCATCTTTTCGCAGCGCTCAGTGATTATCGAATTTCCGGGCCCGGCCCGGCAGACGTTTAAATTGAATCCGGCGCCCTCGCGGCTGCATGTCGGCCCGACCGCCACCCGGGAGGAAACATAGAAGACGAAGATCGCCGCCTGATCGTGGTGTCAAACCGGCTGCCGGTACGTCGCGACGACGACGGGCGCTGGGTCACCAGCTCCGGCGGACTGATCAACGCCATCGCCCCGGTCCTGCGACGCGGCCACGGCAGCTGGGTGGGCTGGTCAGGCGTACCCCAGGACGGCCCCTACGATTTCGAGCATGACGGGCTGAATCTGCGCGCCGTGCGCCTCAGCGCCGAAGAGGTCGACGATTACTACTACGGGTTCTGCAACGGGACAATCTGGCCGCTGTTCCACGATGCCCTGCGCACGCCCGAATACCACCGTCACTGGTGGCGGCCCTACGTGGAGGTCAACCGTCGGTTCGCCGAGGCCGCGTCCGGCCTGCTGCATTCCGGCGACATCTGCTGGGTCCACGACTATCAGTTGAATCTGGTCCCGGGGCAGCTGCGCGCACTGCGCCCGGACGTTGCCATCGGCTACTACCTGCACATTCCCTTCCCGCCGGTCGACTTGCTGGGGCAACTGCCCTGGCGCCGCGAGATGCTGGAGGGGATGCTGGGCGCCGACGTCCTGGGGTTCCAGACCCGCCGGGCGCGCAACAACTTCTCACTGGCCGCCCGCCAGTACACCGCCGCCGAAGGTTCGTTCACCAGCCTGCGCTGGCAGGGCCGTGAAGTAGCGCTGATGGAAGCACCGATCGCGATCGACTACAGATTCTTCGCCGACCTGGCGGTCACGCCGGCGGTCAAGCAGCGAACCGCGCACCTGCGCGAGATATTCAGCAAAGACGCCGCGATCGTGCTCGGCGTGGACCGGCTCGACTACACCAAGGGCATCGACATCCGCCTGCGCGCCTTCGCCACCCTTCTGGAACGTTACCCGCAGATCGCTGAACGCTGTGTCCTGGTGCAGGTGGCGGTCCCGACCCGCGAAAGGGTCGGCGATTACGAGCGGATCCGCGAGCGGATCGAAAGGCTCGTGGGCCAGATCAACGGTCGGTTCGCGCGCCTGGGCCGAGTCCCGGTTCACTACCTGTACCGCTCGCTGCCGGTAGAGGAGCTGATGAGCTACTACCTGGCCGCCGACGTGATGCTGGTAACCCCGCTGCGCGACGGGATGAACATGGTGGCCATGGAATACTGCGCCGCCCGCCACGACGACAGCGGCGTGCTGGTCCTCTCCGAATTCGCCGGCGCCGCCAACTACATGCCGGACGCGCTGCAGGTGAATCCGCACGATATCGACGGGCTGGCGCGAACGATGTATGAGGCGATCACGCTGCCCGGCCAGGAGCGGAAGCGCCGCATGCGCCGGCTCAGGCGCAGGGTGCGGAACCGGGACGTATTTGACTGGGCGGGGTCGAGCCTGGAAGCTCTGCGGCGTTTCGCGCCTACCCAGTAACCGGAAGCAGTCGCCGGAAAGCAAGTACCGGGCCCTGCAAGGGTTGGCCTTGCATCTAATTCCCGGCCCGGCCAACCGCCTCGCAGTTCACACTCTGGCGTCAATTCGCCGCAGCGCTCCGTTCCACTCAAGAATCTGTCGATCCGCGGTAATCAGCGTGTGCCCGGCCTGAGCGGTGGCGACGATGATCCGGTCGGCCGGATCGGCGTGGAAATCCGGTAATCGGACGGCGCGGATTCCAATTTCTCCGTCTATCGGGATTTCAATTACTCCCTGGCCGAGCAATTCGCGGCGCCAGGCGCTGACGTCCTCGGGAAATTCAATGCGGTCCGTGGTCTGCAAAATAGCGATTTCCCAGAAAGAAATCGCCGATACGCAGAGTTCCTGATCTATGAATGCGGAATCGATTCGAGTTCGGCACGATCCGCCTAGCGAAGGGTGCCCGGTCCGCAACCAAAGCAGCGCATTGGTGTCCAGGACGATCAGGGGTCAATCACGCGATCTGGATTGGAAATCGCGTCCCATTCGACATCTATGGGGCTGATGATGTCGCCGGTGATCTTCATCCTGCCGCGGTCGGCCCCAAACAGCGTTTTGGGCCTTTCCTGGCAGGTGGTCAGCCGGGCTACCGGGCGACCGTATTTGGTTATTACGATGTCGCCGGATCCATCCGCGACCTCGTCCATCAGCGCCAGGCACTTGGCTTTGAACTCGGACGCCTTCACGGTCCGGTGGTGGACAGGACTGTCTTCGATGCCGGTCACTGTTGACTCCAAGTACAGTTGCAGTCCAAATATAACCAATGGTCATGACCAATAGGCTTATCTCGGGTACGGGGCCTGCGGAGGTGGGACGCCCCGATCAATTTGGTTTCCAGTGCCAGATGGGTGTATCAAAGTACTTGCCGTCGACCTTTTCCGGGCGCACCCACTTGGCCATGAAATCGAACCGACCGCGGCGCTCCACCCGCCACACCGCCCCCTCGACCGCATCCGGCGGGACGGCCCCGTGTCCACCACCCCGGTCGATCACCGCGCGCACCGATTCGACGCTGACCGGCGGTCCGTCGCTAATGAGTTCCGGCGTGGTCACGTCGCGCGACCGGCAGCGCAGCACCACTTCGTCCCAGTCAAGGCGTTTCCCACCGGCGGTCAGGTCGAACGCCACGAAAGGCTCGTGCGGTAGTTTGTAGCGGGTTCCGTGGGCCAGCGCCAGCCACTCGCCGTGCAGTACCTCGCCGGGGCCGAGCATGCCCGCCCAGCGGTCCAGGTCCGACCGCACCCAGTCGCCGAACAATCTGATGTGCTCCTGCGGGGCGGTTTCGGCCGGATAGCCGGCGCGGCCCAGCGGGATGATTCGATTGTCGATGTTGGCGATCGCGACGTTGGCGCCGTCGAGTTTTTCGGTCACTACGACCCGGTCGTGGCGATCCCGGGACCTGGCGGTGCAGATGCGCGCCTGGCCCTCGTGAACGTGGTGCTCGCCGGCGCCCAGCCGCGAAGTGGGCAGGTGCGGTATCGACCCGTAGGCCTTGCGACCCAGGGGTTTGATTGGTTTTGCGGGCATTTCGCTGCTGGAAATTGGTGCCGGAAAGGGGTTGAATTCGCTGTCCGTCGGCCGAGGTCTGAACGGTGCCCCGCGAACGCGGGCGGGGCGGCGCATCCGGCCGACGCGGGAGCAGAGATTAGCACTTCCGGCGGGCATGCGGGGACCCGGCCCCAATTCCGGACCGGGCCGGGCGGCGCGGATCTGGGGGCCTTTCCTAGAATTTGGCCGCCGCGCCCCGCGGCCCCCGAGTGCCGAACAACCGCCTTTCAATCGACGATGCCGACTTACCAGTACGTTTGCGACGACTGCGACGCGAGCGCCGAGGTCCGCCAGCGCTTCTCCGATGACCCACTGGTCAACTGCGCTGAATGCGGAATGCCAAGCTTGCGGCGGGTGATCTTTCCGGCCGGGGTGATATTCAAGGGCTCAGGCTGGTACAAGACCGATTCGCGCGCCAAGCCCAAGGTATCCGAGGCCGTCGAGGCCAAGAAGGAAGCGGCCGCCGAGACCGATTCGGACAAATCGTCAAAGCCCGATGCCGCACCGGCCAAATCCGATTCCGAGGCCGGCGCCAAATCCAAATCCACCCCGGCCGGAGCCGCGGCCGGTGGCTGACGGCGGGCCTGGCCATGAAGGCGGTGCTGCAGCGGGTAACCGGCGCTAGCGTCCGGGTGGACGGTCGCGCGGTCGCGGCCATTTCCCGGGGACTGCTGGTGCTGGCGGGAGCCGCCGACGGTGACAACGATGACGACGTCGACTGGCTGGCGCGGAAGATCGTGAACCTGCGGATATTTGACCGGGACGGCAAATTCCAGCGATCCCTGATCGACAGCGGTGGAGCGGTGCTGCTGGTTTCGCAGTTCACGCTGCTGGGTTCGACCCGCAAGGGCCGCCGGCCGAGCTTTACCGGGGCCGCCGCCCCGGAACCGGCGCGGCGGTTGCTCGAGCGCCTGGCCGCGCGAATCGCCGAACTTGGTCCCGAGGTTGCCACCGGCAGATTTGGGGCGAATATGGAAGTGGAATCGATTAACGACGGACCGGTCACCATCCTGCTCGACAGCCGCGACCGTTTAGAACCGCGTCGGGCGGGCCCGCGATGAACACTCCGGCCATCAACCGCGTTGACGGCGCGCGCGACCTACCGCCGTCGACCTGGGCCGCGCAGCGCGCGCTTTGCTCCCAACTGCTGGACGCGATCGCCGGATTCGGCTACCAGGGCGTCGGAGTTCCGCTGATCGAAGCGGTCGAACTCTACGAACGCCGGGCCGGCGCACGGGTCGTTTCGCAACTGCTTGAATTCCCTAACCGCGGCGGTCAGATCCTGTGCCTGCGACCGGAGCTGACCGCTTCGGTGGCGCGCGCCTGGGCCGGAGACCCGCAACGCCAAAAGCCGGCCCGGTTGATGTACTCAGGATCGGCTTTCCGGCGCCGCGACGGTGGCGGTGAGGGCATCGAGCAGTACACCGAGACCGGCGCCGAACTGGTCGGGGTCGGTGGGCCAATCGGCGACGCCGAGGTGATCGCGCTGGCCTATGCGGCGCTTTCGCAGGTGCAGCTGTGGGAACGCCGCATCGTGCTCGGCCACCTGGGGCTGCTTTCCGACGTACTGGCGCAGCTGGGGCTCTCGCCGCGCGCCCGGTCGATCCTGCTGGAGGGCCTGGCCGACCTGCGCGCGCCCGGCGGGGGTCTTGAGGCAGTGCGCGGCGCCGCGCTGGAGAAGTACCGCGCCGCCGCGCCGCCGCACCTGGGCTGGGGCCCGGGGATCGACCGTGACCGTCTGGACGCGCTGGCGGCCTCGATCGCCGGCCCCGGCGCCGAACCGTTTGGCGCGCGCAGCCGGACCCAGATAGTCGACCGCCTGGCCGCCAAATTCGAACGCGGCGACGAGACCGACCGCATCAACCAGGCCTTCGACCTGCTGGGCGAACTGGCCACCTGCAGCGGTCCGGTCGATTCAGCGCTTGCCGCGACCGGCATGGTCCTGGCCCAGCGAGGGATCGACGCCGGCCCCCTGGCCGAAATCGACCGCCTGGTGGAGCTCCTGCGCGCCAGTGGCGAGGACATCACCGGTCTCGAATTCGACCCCGCCCTGGGCCGCGGCCTGCAGTACTACACGGGACTGGTGTTCGACGTCTACTGCCGGCAAGGCGACGCGTGGCTGCCGGTGGGCGGCGGGGGTCGCTACGACGACCTGCTGGCCGCGATCGCCCCGCAGGCGCCGGCGCCGGCGGTAGGACTCAGTTTCAGGGTCGAAAACCTGCTCCAGGCCGGCGGGGCACGGCTGGCCGAATCCGGTCAGCGATCCCCGGCCGACGTGCTGGTGCTCCCCGACGGTGATCCCGAGGCCGCCCTGGCCCTGGCCAGGACGCTGCGCCGCGCCTGGCTCAGAACCCGGCTCGGTGATCCCGAGCAGCCGGTCGACGCACAGCTCGACCGGGCCCGCCGCGAGGGCGTGACGGCGGCGGTGCAGGCCGGGCAATCCGGCACCGACGGGGTACTCCTGCACGAAATCGACGGTGGGGCACAACGCCGCATAGCGTCCGCCGATGTCGCCGCTCTGGTGCGCGAGATGATGGCTGCCGACGAATGAGCGACAGCCAATTGGATTTCACGGTACCCAGCAAGGGTCGCATCGGCGAACAGACCATGGCCATGCTCGCCGGCTGCGGTCTGGCCG
>CAYXKQ010000093.1:0-7004 GCA_964465715.1 uncultured Chloroflexota bacterium | reverse complement strand
CGTCGTCCTCGATGTCCGGAAAACGCTCGGGATTGACCAGGTCTTCCACCACGGCCTCGTAGCCGCGACCGGCCAATTCCGCCAGCTCGGACCGGGTCGCCCCGAATCCGGCGCGTCGCATCAGGTGCGCTAGCAGCGCGACATCGCTACTCGACACCGCACATCCCCAAAAGGTGTCTTCCGACAGTCTTAAACGAGCTTATTGACGCCCAATTGCAGTGTCAAGTTTGAAGGGCGAAGGGCGGCCGAATCGCTAAGCTGCGGTCAGCTCGGCCGCGCTGCCCAGCACCCGGTAGCCGAAGTTCTCGGAGGTGCGCTCGCCGGTTGGCAGGACTTCGACCACGCTGCGCGACAGCCCCACCACCTCGCCGTCGGAATCAAAGCTGTAGCCCTCGCCGATCGCACCGCTCCAGGTGATCTCATAGAGACAGTCCCGGAACCCGTCGGCGTCCTGGTCGTCGCCGGTCCGGCGCAGGCATTCGGCGGCGATGTGCACGGTGTCGTATACCGATCCCAGGTGCCAGGGCAGGGTTATGTACTCGTAGCGCTCACGGAACCGGCTGAGCAGGTCCTGGGCCAATTCATTGTCCGGATCGGGCGCGGCGGTGATCGCCCGGATCCCGGTCGCCGCATCGCCGGCGATCTCCAGCGCGGTGGCCCCGACCGAAATCGTATCGGCGTAGATTGGCCCCGAATAGCCCAGTTCGCGGGCCTGCTTGATGATCGTGCCGCCGGCAAACTCCGACTGCGGGGCCACGTGCAGGGCATCCGGGCCGGCATCAAACAGCTTGGCCAGCTGGGTCCGGAAGTCGGTAGTGTCCGACCCGAATCGCTCGGCGGCCACCACACTGCCTCCGTTCTGCTCGAATCGTTCCACCGTGACCCGGCGTATTCCCGCGGCATAGTCGGTTTCCTCGGAAATGGTCGCCAGCCGCCGGATGCCATCGGACCAAAGGAGGTCACCGGTGCTGCGTCCGACTTCGGTGTCGCTGATCTGGGTCCGGAATATGTAGTCGCCGGCGTTGGCGATGTCGGGGTTCGACGCCATGCCCGAGAAGAGGATCACCCCGTCGCGCTCGGCCAGCGGCGCGACGCCCAGCATGGCGCCGCTGCACGAGGTCCCCAGGATGATCCGCACCCCTTCGACATCGGTGAGCTTGTTGTAGGCGGTGATCGCGTCCTGGGCGTTGCACTTGGAGTCTTCGACCACCAGCTCCAGCGGGCGGCCGCCGATGCCCCCGGCGGCGTTGATGTCTTCCGCCGCCAGCGTCTTGGACTGAATCGCCACCGTCCCGTAGGTTTCGCCGGCACCGGTCAAAGACTCCATCACCCCGATCCGGAAGGCAGACGACTCGGCCGCATCCGGGTCGCAGGCCGTCAGCACCGCCAGCGCCAGCGTCAGCGCGGCCGCCGCGATCGCGAGCCGGCCGGCCGGCGGCAAGTCCTTGGATATGCATCGTCGAATCGCCGTCTGGGTCCGCTGGACGGAAAACGCGGGGAACGCAATCCGGAAGCTGATTGGGATCCTCGCGTCCATGAGCACCTCCGCCACCGGTCGATGGCAAGCATGAAACATCTGTGGAAAAAGGGTAACTGCCTCAGGCTGCCGCGGGCGGCCCACCGCGGTGGCACACTCAATCGGGCGGATCAGCCGCAGATTGCGCGGACCAGCGCGCCCGGCGGCCAGCGCCGACCGGCCGCGGGGCCCCATCCCCGGAAGGGGAAAATCTTGCGGCGGCCGCAATTGCGGTTGGGCCCCAGCGGCCCGGACCAAAGTGGCAGCCCGCGCACCCTTTGGATGCTGCGGCAGCTGCGGATTCACCAGCGGCGACTGCACAGGAATGGGGCGCGATGGCAACTCCCTGGATCATCGTGCCGTTCGGGGCCTACTTCCTGCTCCTGATCGGGATCGCGGTGCTGCGGGCGCGACGGATGCAGAACATGTCCGACTACGTTCTCGGGGCGCGCCGCCTGGGCAGTTTTACGACCGCGCTGAGCGCCGGTTCGTCAACGACCAGCGCCTGGACGATGCTCTCCCTCCCGGCGCTGGCCTATGTGGGCGGGGCCGTCGCCTGGTGGATACCGGCCAGCGCGGTGATCGGCATCTGGCTGAGCTGGTCGCTGCTGGCCAAGCGGTTGCGCCGCTACACGGTCGAGGCGCGCGATTCACTCACCATTCCGGAATTCTTCGAGACCCGCTTCGACGACCGCTCGGGGAGCCTCAGAACCCTGGCCTCGCTGGTGACGATCCTGTTCGTGATCTTCTACATCAGTTCGGGCCTGGTGGGCGGATCGAAACTGCTCGAGACCATCTTTGGCATTGAACCGGTCGCCGGTATCGTGCTGACCCTGGCCGCGGTGGGTTCCTACACCCTCATCGGCGGATTCCTGGCCGTGTCGAGGACCGATGTATTCCAGGCCCTGCTGATGCTGGCCAGCCTCCTGCTCATCGCGGTTACGCTGGCGCTGAGTCTTTCGCCCGCCGTCGAGGCCGAGGTCCGGACCGGGTTCTGGAACCCGTTCAGCGACGTTGACGGCCAGGTCCTTACCCCGCTGTTTTTCCTCTCCACCGCCGGATGGGCGTTCGGGGCGTTCGGCGCCCAGCGGATCCTGCAGCGGTTCATGGCCCTGGAGAGCCGCGCCCGGGTCGAGGGCAGCCGCAACATCTCGATTGTCTGGCTCGTCGCCGTATACGGGCTGGCCCTGGCGGTCGGCCTGATGGCCCATTCGGCGCTGGCCGAAGCCGGTTTGGTCGACCAGCTCGGCGACCCCGAGCGCGTCTATCTTGTCGTGTCGGAGTTCTTCTTCCATCCCGCGGCGGCCGGGCTGCTGCTGACGGCGGTCATCGCGGCGGTGATGAGCACCGCCGACTCGCAGCTCCTGCTGGCATCGGCGGTCGCGACCGGCGACCTGCCCGGGATCCGCGATTTCGCCGCGCGCATCCAGGACAAATCGCGGGTCTGGCTGGGCCGGGCGCTGCTGGTGGTCATCGGATGCATAGGAGCGGCCGTTCCGATCCTCTACCCGGAATCCATTTTTGAATTTGTCAGTTACGCCTGGGGCGGGATGGGGGCCGCGTTCGGGCCGGTCACGATCCTGGCCCTTTACTGGCGCCGCTTCAACCGCTGGGGCGCGATCGCCTCGATCCTGGCCGGTACCCTGATCGCCTCGATCTGGGCGCTGCAAAGCGGCGGGCCGGGCGGCATCTGGGACGTACAGCCGGCCACGCCGGGGTTCATCGTGGCCATGCTGGCGGGAGTTCTGGCCTGCCTCCTGACCGCCCCGCCCACCGACCGGGCGCTGGCCCTGTTCGACCGCGCCACCGGCGCACCCGGTTGACGCAAGAGTCAGACGCAGCCACCTGCCCGGAATCTTGCCGCGGCGGTACGGTGGCGGCCCATTTTCCGAAACCTTGCTGAAGGGATCCTGCCAATGAGACCGCCCCGGCGCGCGACGGCCGGCCGCCCCGGCGCGGGACTGTTCGCATCGACCCGTGAAAGGCGCATGTGGTGGCTGGTACTGGCGGTGCTGGCGGCGATATTTGCAACCCTGGGCTTCGGCGGCCAGCTTGCCGAGGCGCTGGCGGACGCGGGGCTGCTCGAAGCCGGTTCGGCGCTGTTGTTCCTGGCCGGGATGTTCCTGGTCGCCGCGACGGTCCTGGTCCAGGGGCTGGCCCGCAGACCCAGCGGCCTCAACCTGGTGATCGCGATTGGGTCGGCGGCGGTGTTGCTGATGCTGTTCCTGCGCACCGCGGTCCTGGCCGAACGCTCGCACCTGATTGAATATGCCGTCCTGGGAGCGTTCGTCTACGCCGCCCTGGCCGAGCGGGCCGCGGCCGGCCGCCGGGTACCGGCCGCCTGGCTGTGGGCGCTGGTGATCACCACTCTGATCGGAACCCTGGACGAAACGCTGCAGATCTTCATTCCCGGCCGCCACTTTGATCCGGTCGACATCCTCTTCAATTTCCTGGCCGCGACCTTTGCCATAACCGGGCGCGCCGGAATCGGCTGGACCCATTGCCGGCTTGGGCGATGAACGGTCCGGAGTGCCCCCGCGGAAGGGGATTCGGGGCCGCGGCCCATTCCAGAATGGGCGGTAATCGACGGGCCGTATCTTGCGGCCCGGATTCTGGATGGCGGGCAGGTGCGAGATAGGCATTCCGGGCGCTGGTCGGCCGATGACGTGCCCGACCTGCAAGGGCGGATAGTCCTGGTTACCGGGGCCAGCAGCGGAATCGGCTACGCGGCCGCGGTCGAGTTTGCCCGGCACGGGGCCGAAACGGTCATGGCCTGTCGGTCGCGTGGGCGCGGGGAGGCCGCGCTGACCGCGTTGCGCGCCGCGGTTCCCCGGGCGCGGGCGGCGCTGATGCTGTTCGATCTGGCCAGCCTGGAGTCGATCCGGGAATTCGGCGACCGGTTCGGGCGACGTTACTCCAACCTCCACGTGCTGTTAAACAACGCCGGGGTGATGGCCGCACCCTACCTCCGGACCCGGGACGGTTTCGAGCTCCACGTCGGCATCAATCACCTGGGCCACTTCGCCCTCACCGGCCTGCTGCTGGGCGCGATCGCCGAGACCGCCGGAGCGCGGGTGGTGACGGTCAGCAGCATCATGCACCGATTTGGTCGGACCGACCGGCGCCGGCTGGTGCACTCGCCAGGCGGGTACCGGGCCTGGGCCGCATACTCGCGCTCGAAGCTGTACAACCTGCTGTTTGCATACGAGTTGCAGCGCCTTTTCAGCGCGGCCGGCACCGGCGCCGAATCGCTGGCGGCCCATCCCGGCTACACGGCCACGAACCTGGGGAGTCAGTACGGCCGAACGCGCCCGGCCTGGCGCCGCTGGCTCCGCGGGAAGCTGGCCCAGACGCCGGTCATGGGCGCCCTGCCGCTGCTGCGCGCGGCGGTTGACCCGGCGGCTAGCGGCGGCCAGTACTACGGCCCGCGCGGCATCTTCGGAGCACGGGGACACCCGGTCGCGGTGTCGTCATCGCGGGCCTCGCGCAGCGAGTCGGACGCCCGCCGGGTCTGGGCACTGTCGGCTGAATCGACCGGCGTTGATTTCGCCGGTCTGCAGAACGCGGTTGGCAAATGAGCGCTGGTCCCGGGCGCGCGCCCGGCCGGCAACCGCCGTTGCCCCGATGGTGGAAAGGGCAGTCGGACTGCCGATGAGGTTTGCCGTGCTGGGGCTCTCGCATGAGACCAACACCTTCTCCTCGGTGCCGGCCGATTACGCCGCGTTCGAACGCGAGGGCCTGCTGCGGCGGAAAGAGATCCTGGGCGAATTCAGGCGCTCGGAGGCCACCGTCGCCGGGTTTTTGCAGGCCGGACGCGAGCTCGGTTTCGAAACCGTTCCACTGTTGCATGCCCGCACCGGTCCGATCGGACTCATCACCAAGGACGCGTTTGAACGGATCGTTGGCGAGATGATCGGAATGCTGCGCGATGAAGGGCCGTGGGACGGCGTGCTGCTGGCCAACCACGGCGCGGCGGTCTCCGAGGAACACCGCGACGCGGACGGTGAAATCGCCGCCCGGGTCCGGAGCGTGGTCGGTCCCGGAATCCCGGTGGGGATGGCGCTGGACATGCACGGGAACATCTCGCCGGCGATGGTGCGGTCAACCGATGTGATCACCATCTATCGCACCAATCCGCACCTTGACGCCCGCGAACGCGCCTTCGAATGCGCCGAGCTGATCCTGCGAACCGCCCGCGGCCAGATCCGGCCCCGCCAGTGGCTGGAAACTCCACCGCTGGTGATCAACATCGTCCGCCAGTTCACCGGCGAGGAACCCATGCGGGGCCTGGTTGCCGACAGCCTCCAGGTCCAGTCCCGGCCGGGGGTGCTCTCCACGTCGCTGGCCGAGGGCTACCCGTATGCCGACGTGGCTGAAATGGGAATGTCGTTCCTGGTGGTCGCCGACGGCGATTCCGAATTGGCCCAACGCAGCTGCCGCTGGCTGGCGCAGCGGGCCTGGGCGCGCCGGGCCGAGATGGACGCAAGCATTCCGGGGGCCGAAGCGGCGCTCGCCGCCGCCGCCGGGCACCGCGGCCAATCGACCGCCGGGCCGGTGGTGCTAATGGACGTCGGCGACAACATCGGCGGTGGATCGTCGGCGGATTCCACCCACATCCTTCGCCAGGCCCAACGCATGGGGATCGGGGGTCTGCTGCAGACGCTGTACGATCCCGGCGCGGTGCGGTCCTGCGTGGCCGCCGGAGTCGGCAATCGAGTGGAGCTGCGGGTCGGGGGCAAGACCGACGATCTGCACGGGGCCCCGGTCGCGGTCAAGGGCCGGGTCGCCGGGATTTCGGACGGACGTTACGAGGACCCGGGCCCCACCCACGGGGGATACCGGTTCTTCGACTCCGGCACGACGGCGGTGATCGACACCTCCGACGGACACACGCTGGTTCTCACCAGCAACCGCGACGGCAACACGTCCCGGCAGCAGATGTACGCGGCCGGGGTGAGGCCGGAAAGGTACCGGATAGTGATTGCCAAGGGAGTCGTCTCGCCGCGGCCCGCCTACGAGCCGATCGCCTCACGGATCGTGCTGGTGAACACCCCCGGGCTCACCAGCGCGGACCTTTCCACATTCAATTACCGCCGCCGCCGCCGACCGCTCTATCCGTTCGAGCCGGAAGCGCGATACCTACCCGGATAGACGCCCGGGCAGGCCCGCAGCCGACCCTTCCCCGGTCAGGCCGTCACACGGTTGCCGGGCAATGCCGCGATCGCCTGGGCGGCAGCCAGCACCATCCTCCGCACTGCTTTCCCCGCCCGTCGGCGGCCCGATCCTCAGCGGGGCGAACCGGCGCCATCGCCGGGAATCCCGAGCGCGGGATTGCTTTCGAAAAAACCGTCCGGCTTGAGCATGAAGCCGATCTTGTGAACCGACAATCCCGGCCACGGGATTGCGGGTCTGGCGTGCGGGCCGTGAAAAAATCTCCCCGCAGCCCGCCCGAACACGGAGTCACGCATGAACCTGGGCCCCACCATCA
>CAYXKQ010000092.1:5157-7066 GCA_964465715.1 uncultured Chloroflexota bacterium | reverse complement strand
CCCATTTGGGCGAACTGGCAGAGATGATCGGCGTCGCAGTCGGAATTGGCGCCTATGTCCATCCAGACGGTCGCCCCGCCCGGCAGTCGCAGGAGCGAGGCGATCACCGGGCGGCGCACCCCGGGCAATCGACGCAGTCGCAGCACCGCGGCGGCCATGATCGCACCGCTGTTGCCAAGCGATACCGCAGAACCCCCGGCGCCATCGCGCAGCAGCTCGATCGAGCGCACCAGGGAGGAGTCGGGCCTGTTTCTGACCGCTTCGGCCGGATGCTCGTCCATGCCGATCACATCGCTGGCGTGAGCGACCTCGATCATTTCACGTTCCCGGCCGCCAGCCGCCAGCAGCGGCTCTATCGCTGCCCGATCACCGACCAGCAAGCTGGCGATGCCGTATTCGCGGGCTGCCTGAAGGGCCCCGCCGACCATGGGGCCGGGCGCGTGGTCGCCGCCCATGACGTCGAAGATGACCCGCGATCGCTGCTCGGGCATTGCCGTTCCGGTCTTGCGCCTGGATGGTGCGATCAGACGTCCAGGTTTCGAACCTCGCGGGCGTGCTCGAGGATGAATTCCTGGCGCGGGGCAACTTCGGGCCCCATCAGTCGCGAAACCAGGTCCTCGGCCAGGTCGAAGTCCTGGGTGCGGACCTTGAGCAGGGTCCGACCCGCGGGGTTGATGGTCGTGTCCCAGAGCTGGTCGGGGTTCATTTCGCCAAGCCCCTTGTAGCGCTGCAGAGTCACCTTCCCACCGAACTCCTCGATCACCGCATCGCGCTCGACTTCGCTGTAAACGTAGCGGGTCCTGCGGCCGCGGGTTACCCGGAACAGCGGCGGCAGGGCAATGAACAGGTGGCCGTCCTTGATCAGCTGCGGCATGTACCGGAAGAAGAACGTAAGCAGCAGGCTGCGGATGTGGGCGCCGTCCACGTCGGCGTCGGTCATGATGATGATCCGGTGGTAGCGCAGTTTTTCGGCATCGTAGGACTCGCCCACGCCGGTCCCGATCGCCGCTATCAGGTCGCAGATCGCCTGATTTTCGAGCATCTTGTCGATGCGCGCCTTCTCGACGTTCAGGATCTTGCCACGCAACGGCAGGACCGCCTGGAATATCCGGTCGCGGCCCTGCTTGGCATTGCCGCCGGCCGAATCGCCCTCGACGATGAAAAGCTCGGTCCGCGCGGGATCGCGATCCTGGCAGTCGGCCAATTTCCCCGACAATGCCAGCGAGTCGAACGCTCCCTTGCGGCGCACCATGTCGCGTGCGCGCTGGGCGGCGACCCGGGCCCGGGCCGATTCGATGCTGCGCACGACGATCGAGCGGGCGTCCGAGGGGTTCTCGTGCAGGTGCTGCGAGAGCGCCGCGTTGGTCACCGACTGCACCAGTCCGGCGACCTCGGGGTTGTTGAGCCGAACCTTGGTCTGGGACTCGAACTGGGGTTCGGGCAGGAAGACGGATATCGCGGCCACCAGTCCCTCGCGCACGTCGTCGCCGGTTAGGTTGGTATCGTTCTCCTTGAGCAGCCCCATCTCGCGGCCTTGCCGATTTATGCAGCTGGTAAGCGCGGAGCGGAACCCGGACAGGTGCGTCCCGCCGTCGATGGTGTGGACGGTGTTGGCGAACGCGGTCACCTGCTCACGCGCCGCGCGGGTGTACTGGAGCGCGACCTCGACGCGCACGTCGTTGACAGCATCGCTCAGGAAGATCGGTTCGGAGATCACCGGTTTCAGCCGGCGCGCGGTCCTGGCGACGTAGGACTTGATCCCGCCCTGGAAATAAAAGGTCGCGTGGCGCCCGCTGCGCTGATCGGTCAGGTTTACTTCCATCCCCGGCACAAAGACCGCCAGCTGTCTAAGGCGCTTTGCAAGGGTGTCGACCTCGACGCCGATGGGATTCGAGTTCGACACCCTTGC
>CAYXKQ010000092.1:0-5147 GCA_964465715.1 uncultured Chloroflexota bacterium | reverse complement strand
ACCAGGAACGCCAGCTGCCGCAGGCGCTCGGCCAGGGTGTCGAACTCGAAGCCGATCGGATTCGCGTCTTCGTCGCAGAATATCTCCCCGTCCGGCTTGAACCGCACGCGGGTGCCGGTGACGTTCTCGTCCCGGATTTTTCCGCGCGGGCTAACGCGGCGCTTGGGAATCCCGCGGAAATACTCCTGAAAGTACTCGCGTCGGTTGCGCGAGACTCGGACTTCGAGATGTTCGGAAAGGGCGTTCACGACCGAAACTCCGACGCCGTGCAGTCCGCCGGAGACCTTGTAGGCGTCGGCGTCGAACTTGCCCCCGGCGTGCAGGTTGGTCATCACCACTTCCAGGGCCGAAACGCCCTCGTCGCGGTGCCGGTCCACCGGGATGCCGCGCCCGTTGTCGGATACCTCGCAGTACCCATCGGCGGTCAGGCTAACCGAAATCGCGCTGCCGTGCCCGGCCATGACCTCGTCGACGCTGTTGTCGACTACCTCGTAGACGCAATGGTGCAGTCCGGTCAGTGACGTGTCGCCGATGTACATGGCGGGGCGCTGGCGGACCGGTTCCAGCCCCTTGAGGGCCCGGATCTGGGCGGCGGTGTACTTGTTGCGGTTAGTTGCGGTCGGCGACAAGAAGTTCTGGCGACTTTCTCTCTGCGGTCTTGCGGGCGCCGACGCGGCAGTTCGGTGCAGCAACGGGCCCGAAAACACGGGCTCCAAAATGGGCGCAAGAACCCCGTCGCAAAGGGTGAAATACCAGTTGCCGCATCAGCTTGCTGATTATAATCTGGCCGCCTGTCTGTATGCAAGCCGTTCGGTGTTTTCCGCCACCCGCTCAAATCATGGGCAGCGATAATGAAACCAGCACCCGCAGACGCCGCCACGGAGGGGACCCAAATGTCCGAGCAGACCGTATCGCGTGATGATGTGATCGCGGTGCTGGAGGGCGTGCTCGACCCCGAACTGCACCTTGACATATGGAATCTGGGTCTGGTCTACGATGTCAAGCCCGACGCGGGCAAGGTCGATATCGAAATGACCCTGACTTCGCCGATGTGCCCCTACGGACCGCAGTTGATCTCCGAGACCCAGCGCTCGGTCGAGGAGATGGATAAGGTCGACGAGGTGAACATCGAAATCGTCTGGGACCCGCCCTGGAGCATGGATATGATGAGCGAAGATCTCAAGTTCATGCTGGGCCGCGGTTGAACCAGCCGCCCATCGCTCCGGCCGCAGATCGCTCAACTCCCCCATCAGACCCAGGACTCGGCATCCACCATGCCCCGCTACGCCCCTGACGCGATCCAGGACCTGACCCGGTCGATCTTCGCCGGGGCCGGGACCCCGGCTGACATCGCCGATTTCATGGCCTACTCGCTGGTCCTGGCCGACCTGTCCGGCCACCCTTCGCACGGCGTAATTCGGATTCCGTCGTACATCGAGATGATCGAGGACGGACGGATCGTGCCAGACGGCCGGCCGGCACTGCTCAAAGAGTCGGATACGAGCGCCCTGATCAGCGGCAACAAGGGCTTCGGGCACTTTACCGGCAAGTATGCGACCGAAGTGGCGATCGCCAAGGCCAAGTCGGACGGCGTGGCGCTGGTCGGACTGTGCGAAGTAAACCACCTGGGCCGGGTCGGCCAGTGGTCGGAAATGGCGGTTGCCGAAGGGGTGCTGGCCATCATGGCGGTCGGCGGGCATGCCGGCGCCGGGGCCGGAGCGCCTTTTGGCGGGGCGGCGCGCGCGCTGTCGACCAATCCCATCTCGGCCGGCGTTCCCAACCCGGCGGGGCCGGCGATTGTGCTGGACTTTGCGACCACCTCGACCGCCGAGGGCAAGCTCAGGGTCGCGCGCGACAAAGGGGCGCAGCTTCCGCCCGGTCAGATCCTTGACAAAGACGGCAATCCGTCGACCAACCCGGCCGACTTCTACGCCGGCGGGATGATGTTGCCGGCGGCCGCACACAAGGGCTACGGACTGGCATTGCTGGTGGAAGCGCTTGGTTCCGCCGTTACCGGAACTTACGCGTCGGCATCGGGCCTGCGGATGGGCGGCTGCATCATCGCCCTCGATCCCGGCGCCCTGGTAGGCGCCGACACCTATGGCGAGGGGGTTCGCCAGCTGGTCGCGCGGATGCACGAGACGCCGCCGGCGGCCGGTTTTGAAAAAGTCCTGGTGCCCGGCGAACCGGAGAGCAACAATCGCGCCGACAACCGCGCGGCCGGGATTGAAATCGCCGACGCCACGGCGGCCAGCATCCGCGACGCCGCCGCCGGCCTGGGCGTTGCCGCAGGGCCGCTGGCATAGCCACCCCAGTCAGTCCGGCCATCCTGGCAATCGCCCAAGGCGCGCGGCGCCGCTACGTCAACTGCCTTCTGGGGCTGGCGATTGCCGCCTGCGCCCTGGCACTGGCGCCGCGCCCGGCCACGGCCGAACTGGCCGGTGACGGCAACTACAACCTCTGCCACTTTCTAAATCCCGACCATTTCCAGGCGTTTGAGCGGCTCTACGAAGGCCTCCTGCCGACCATCTCGCCCACCGTGGCCGGGCTAATCGACGCGGACGGGGATCTGGACTACAACGATTGCGATGAGTTCTACGTCAATCACGAGGCCGATCGCGATCCGCCGCTGCGGCCCGGCACCAAGCTTGCCCAGCTGGCCCGCGAACTGGACCGCACCCCGGGCCGGCGTCCGGCCACCCTCGACTTCTCGAACCTGGACCTGGAGCAATTCAGCTGGCGCGACGATTCGCTCGAGGCCCTGATCAGCTACCACTTTGCGGCCGGGCACATCGACCGCCTGCGTTTTTCCGGAAACCCGCTGGGGCCCGGTGACGTGGATATTTCAGAACTGCCGGAAGGGCTCTTGCTGGTGTTCGACGGCGGGACCGGGACCCGGGTGGGATTCGGCAGTTCGGGCTATTCGGCCCCGGAGGGTTCGCGCCCCCTGATCGAGTTTGAATTTGCCGCTATTCCGCCCGGATCCGGGGTCGAAGTGGGCGACGAGGCCATCGACGTGTGTCTGCAGATAACCCTTGAGGATCACCGCCAGTGGCGCCTGCGGATAAACGCCTCGGACCGGATTCGTGCGGTATTCGGCCTGGTGATCAGCCTGCCCGACAACGATGAGATCGAACCCGACTACGAGCTGGAACTTCTGCTGGACCTGATCCCGGGCTGCCAGGGCACCGCCCCGCGGCCCGATATAAACGACGGCGACATCGACTATTCGACCCTTCTGGTCCGCGACAACGATGCGCCCCGGCATTCACTTTGCCAGCGCCACCCGGTGGTCCGGGCCCAGATCGAGTCCTGGCTGCCGCGGACCCGGGCCTGCGAGGAGGTGAGCATCGCGCAGCTGGCCCACGTCACCGAGATTGACCTTTCCGGCCATGGGGACGTGGCCGACATCGGCGCGGCGGATTTCTCGCAGCTGCCCCAGCTGCGCCGGCTGGATCTGAGCAACGCCGGGCTTACCGCGTTGCCGCCGGGTCTATTGGGCGAGATCGGGCCGGAAAGAACCCTGGTGATCGATGTCCGCGACAACCCCGGACCCGGCGGGGAAGGATTCGGTTTGGCGAACCTGCCCCCGCTCTGGCGCCAGCAGATCGTGCCCGGCGTGGAGGTAATCCTGGACCCGGATTCGCGTGCGGTGACCGGGTTCGACAGTCCGGTCTACTACGCCGATGAGGGCCGCCCGCTGGCCGTTGGCCTCCAGCATCAGGACCGCGAAGCGGCCGGGGTGGTGGCCCGGATCCTGCTCAAGTCCGAGAACCGCGGCCATGGCGCCGAAGCCAGCGATCTGCCGCGGCCGATCAATGTCGACGTGCCGTTCGGCAGCGCCCGCCTGGTCGCGCTGGCTGTTCCCGAGGAGCGGGTTTCGGACGGTGATGACGAGGCATTCGTCCTGCTGATGATTGATCGCTCCACTCCGGGCTTCGGACGGTTCACCCCGATCATCGATTTCGTGACCGTCCGCATCACGGACACCGCCAACTACGTCCCTCCGGTTCCGGCGGCGCCGCCGGAACCGGTCTTCGGCAGGATCACCGTGCTGGACAACCTGCACCTGGGAATCGAGGGGCACGACGTCCTGTCGCACAACATCCCCGTGCTCAGCGTGGGGCTCCCCGGAGGGGGGACCGCGATTGCCGATTTCCGCACCCACTTTGCCGAAACCGGTGGATTGGAACGCTGGGGTTACCCGATTTCTGAAGTCGTGATCGTGGAAGCCGGGGCCCTCACCCAGTACTATCAGCGCGGCGTTGTCGACTTCCACTCCGTCGGCGCCGGCTGGGTGGTGGAACGCCGGCTGGCCTGGGACTACTTCGGCGGCGGCCTGGGCGGCGGCCCCGACCTGGGCGTCGAATACGCCCCGACCAATCCGCATCCGGGGCAGGTCTTAGGGCCCTGGGACCGCCGGGTCTCCAACCAGGCAGTTGACGGGACAGTCACCGGATTCGCCGACTTTTTCGACCGTCTCGGGGGAGTGCGGTCATTCGGTCTGCCCAAGACCGAGGCCCGCCTCGACCAACAGGCGGGCGCCATACTGGCGATCGGCGACCCCGGCTTCATTCGCCAGTACTTTCAGGCGGCGGTATTCGAATACCACCCCGGTGCGCCCGATCCGGTCAGGTTGCAGCTGCTGGGCGACGAACTGCGCGATGCCCAGTTCGCGGGTCAATCCTGGCGAAACCTGTCTGCTTTCCTGGCCAGTGACCCGCTGGCCAGCGACGATCCCTACTTGCCGCCCCGGGTCCGGCCCAGCCGGATCGGCTGAGCGCCACCGGGTAGGGTTAGTCGCCGAAGGGCACGGCGCTCAGGTCGGCGCCATTCTCCTCCAGGAGGAGCCGGATCGCGTGCTCGGTCTGCGCATACGCACCCTCGCCGATACGGTCGTAGCGCAGGGTACCGGTGGCATCGATCAGGTATTTGCGCGGCCACCAACGGTTGCGCCAGGCGTACCAGGTGCCTTTTTGGTTGTCGATCGCAACCGTCCAGGTCACCCCTAGTTCGGTTATGGCCCGGCGGACCCGCTCCGGGTCCTTTTCGTAGGCAAATTCGGGCGTATGCACGCCGATCACCTTGAGGCCGTGGGCAGCGTAGCGGTCGTGCCACTGTCGCACGTAGGGCAGGGTCCGGCGGCA
>CAYXKQ010000091.1:0-7080 GCA_964465715.1 uncultured Chloroflexota bacterium | reverse complement strand
GTTCTATTGAAAGCTAGCTGGCTTGCGGCGCGGTCGCCAACGCCGCGCGGTGGCGGTCCCGAACCTGCTGGATGAATTCTGCCAGCCAGGCCCCGGTGTGCGACCCGGGGCAACCGGCCACCTCCAGCGGCGGACCCTGCGCGACCAGGTCGCCGCCGCCGGCGCCGCCCTCGGGACCCAGGTCGATCACCCAATCGGCGCGCGCGATCACCGAAAGGTCGTGTTCGATCGCCACGACTGTGTTGCCGTCCGCCACCAGCCGTTCGATGACCGCAAGTAGATCGCGGACGTCGGCCGGATGCAGTCCCACCGTGGGTTCATCAAATATGTAAATCGTGCGGCCGGTGGCGGGCCTGGCCAACTCGGCCGCCAGCTTGACGCGTTGGGCTTCGCCGCCGGAAAGGGTCCGCGCCGATTGGCCCAGGCGAACGTATGAGAGGCCCACGTCGGCCAGCGCATCCAGCGGACGCTTGGCGGCGGGTACGTTGGCAAAGTGGGCGCGCGCTTCCTCCACGGTCATGGCCAGAACGTCGGCGATCGAAGCGCCGCGGTAAAGCACCCGCAGGGTCTGCTGGTTGAACCGCCGACCAGAGCAAACCTCGCACTCCATCTCAACGTCGGCCAGGAATTGCATCTCCACCCGCACCTGGCCCTCACCGCGGCAGGCCGGACAGCGTCCGGCGCCCTCGTTGAACGAAAAGCGGCGCGCCGTGAACCCCAGCGCGCGAGATTCGGGGAGGCGGGCGAAAAGTTGCCGAATCGCGTCAAACGCACCCACGTAGGTGGCGGGCGTGGATCGGGCGCTGCGCCCGATCGGACTCTGGTCGACCACTATGGCCTTGTCGAACAGCTCGTATCCCTCGATGGCGGCGTGGGCCCCGGGCCGGACGTTCGCCCGGTGCAGCCGGCTGCGCAACGCGCGGGCCAGGATGCCGTTGACCAGCGAACTCTTGCCGGACCCCGAGACCCCGGTTACCGCGCTGAAACAGCCGACCGGGAATTCCACGTCCAGCTCACGCAGGTTGTTGTGGGCCGCACCCTGCACGCGCAATTGCCCGCGTGGGGGCCGGGGCAGCATCCGCACCTTGGTTGGACCAAGCAGGCCGGCGAGGGCATTGCCGGTCGCGGTGCCGGCCTCGATGACGTCGGCGGGCGTCCCGCTGGCGACCACCTCGCCACCGCGTTCGCCGGCGCCGGGACCGATGTCGATCACGTGGTCGGCGGCGCGGATCGTCTGCTCGTCGTGCTCGATGACGATCACCGTGTTGCCGATGTCGCGCAGACGACAGAGCGACCGCAGCAGGCGCTCGATGTCGCGCGCGTGCAGGCCGATCGTGGGTTCGTCCAGAACGTATATGGCTCCAACCAGGCGCGTCCCGATCTGGGTGGCCAGCCGGATCCGCTGCGCCTCCCCGCCGGAGAGGGTGGCGGTGCGCCGGTCCAGGGCCAGGTATCCGAGGCCGACCTCGAGCAGGAACGTGAGCCGGTTGGCGATCTCGCGCAGGGCCGGGGCGGCGATCTCGCGTTCGTTGGGACTTAGCCCGAAGACGTCCGGATCGGCGCTGACAGCCGCGAAGTGTTCGGCGGCGTCGGCGATATCCATCCGCAGGACCTGGGGCAGCGTCAGCCCGGCGAACTGCACCGCCGCCAGGGCCGGCTGCAGGCGGTCACCGCCGCAGCTGATGCACTCCCGGGATCGCATGAAACGCTCCAGCTTGCGCTGTCGTTCCGGGTTCTGCGATCGTTCGTGCCAGCGCGCAAAAAGCGGAATGAAACCCTCCCAAGTGCGCTTCGAGACCGACTCGCTTTCACCGGTCTCGTTGCTCGAGACCCACCGGCTCTCGATCAATTCTTCGCCGGCGCCGTAGAGGAGCAGCTGGCGGTGTTCCTCGGGAAGATCACGCCAGGGGCGGTAGAGATCGATTCCAAAGTGCGCGGAAAGAGCCTTGGCCCAGCGCCCCCACCAGTGCTCCATGGGATCCGATTCGATCAGCGCCACCGCGCCGGCGGCATAGGAGACACCCGGGTCCGGAACGGCCAGTTCGGGGTCGATCTGCAGCAGCGTGCCGAGCCCGTCGCAGGCCGGGCAGGCGCCAAGGTAGGAGTTGAACGAGAAATGGCGCGGGGTCAGGTCAACGCCCACGCCGGCCCCGCACTGCGGGCAGATTGGGGAGGTTGTGTAGGCCCGCTCGCTGGTCTCCCCGTCGGGCGTGGTAAGTTGGGCGGCGAGCCGGCCGGATCCGCGGGCCAGGGTCAGCTCGACCGAATCGCCGAGCCGGTCGCGCCGGTCGGGGCGCACTACCAGCCGGTCGATGACGACTTCAAGGCGCGGGTCCTCGGCGGAGTCCAGTTCATCGGGGAGGGCGGCCAGGTCGATCAGGTCCCCGTTCAGTCGGACCCGCACAAAACCTTCCCGCAGCAGTCCGCTCAGCTGCTCACGCAGGTCCTGCGCCGGATCCAGTTCGACCGGTGCGGCCAGCACCAGACGGGTCCCGACAGGGGCCGCGGCCAGGGCGTCGGCCACCTGGGTCGAGGTCATTCCCGAGATGTCGCCGTGACCGTTCGGGCAGAACGGGCGCCCGGCGCGGGCGTACAGCACGCGCAGGTAATCGTAAATCTCGGTCGACGTTGCCACCAGGGAACGCGGTGTGCGCGAGGCGTTCTCCTGCGAGATTGCGATCGCCGGCGCCAGGCCGCTGATCGACTCGACCTGGGCATCGTCGGGCCGCCCCAGGAACTGGCGCGCGTATGCCGAGAGGCATTCGACGAAGCGGCGCTGACCCTCGGCGAACACGGTGTCCATGGCCAGCGTGGACTTGCCCGACCCCGACACCCCGGTGATCACGGTCAATCGGTCCTTGGGAATGTCCACGTCGATCGAGCGCAGGTTGTGCTTGCGGGCGCCGGCGATCGAGAGCATGCGCTCCTGGCCGCGGCGCGCGCGGCGGCGCTTGCGCGTCCTGGGTTGGCTGCGGTCCCCGCCCAGGATCCCGGCCAGCAGATTGCCGGTGTGCGACTTGGCCCTGGCCGCACAGTCCTCGGGGCTTCCGGCAAACATCAGCCGACCGCCGGCCGCCCCTCCTTCGGGCCCCAGGTCGATCACCCAGTCGGCGCATTTGATCACGTCCGGGTTGTGCTCGACCACCAGCACGGTGTTTCCGCTGTCGACCAGCCGGTCCAGGACCGCCAGCAGGTTCCTTACGTCGGCAAAGTGCAGGCCGGTGGTCGGCTCGTCCAGGATGTAGAAGGTGCGGCCGGTGGCCGGCCGGGCCAGTTCGCTGGAGAGCTTGATGCGCTGGGCCTCGCCGCCGGAGAGGGTCGTCGCCGGCTGGCCCAGCTGCAGATAGCCGAGGCCGACGTCGACCAGGGTCTGCAAGATGCGCGCCACCGCCGGCAGATTGACGAAGAACTCCAGGGCGTCGTCGATCCGCATCGCCAGGACGTCGGCAATGGTCTGACCCTTGTAGCGGACCTTCAGGGTCTCGCGGTTGAAGCGCCGTCCCTCGCAGACCTCGCAGACGACCTCGACGTCGCCCATGAACTGCATCTCGACCTGGCGCGAGCCGCGGCCCTTGCAGGCCTCGCAGCGCCCGCCGCTGACGTTGAAGGAGAACCGGCCCGGTGCAAATCCGCGCGCCCGCGCCTCGGGGAGCTGTGAATACAGGCGCCGAATGTGGGTGAAGACCCCGGTGTAGGTCGCGGGATTGGAACGCGGGTTCCGGCCGATCGGGCCCTGATCGATCTCGATGACCTTGTCAATCGCGTCCACACCCTCCAGGCCGCGGTGCGGACCGGGGGCGGCAAGCGCCCCGTGCAGCTGCTGCGCCAGCGCCCGCCGCAGCACGTCGTCGACCAGTGAGGACTTGCCCGACCCGGAGACCCCGGTGACCGCGATCAGGGTGGCCAGCGGGAACTCCACGTCCAGCTGGCGCAGATTGTTGGCGGCCGCGCCAAGCACCCTCAGGCACTCTCCACTGCCGGCGCGGCGCCGGCGGGGAGTGGGGATCTGCTCGTCGCCGCGCAGGAAAGCCCCGGTCAGCGAACCGGCTTCTGCCAGTACGGCGGCGGGAGGGCCGCTGGCCACGATCTTCCCGCCGTCGTCGCCGGCCCCGGGGCCGAAATCCACCACATGGTCAGCGGCGCGGATGGTCGCTTCGTCGTGCTCGACCACCACGACCGTGTTGCCCCGCTCGCGCAGCGCGCTCAGCGTCTGCAGCAGCCCGAGGTTGTCCTTCTGGTGCAGGCCGATAGAGGGTTCGTCGAGGACGTAGAGCACGCCCTCCAGACGCGATCCAATCTGCGCCGCCAGGCGGATGCGCTGGGCCTCGCCGCCGGACAGCGACGGGGCGCGGCGGTCCAGGCTCAGGTACCCGAGACCGACCTTGACCAGGAATTCCAGCCGGGTCCCGATCTCCCGCATGATCGGGGAGGCGATCTGGTCCTGGCGGGCGTCGAACGCCAGGGCCCCCAGCCTGTCCCTGGCCTCGGCCACCGTCAGGGCCAGGGTCTGGGCGATGTTGCGCCCGCCCAGTCGCACGGCCAGGGCTTCGGGCCGCAGGCGCGCCCCCGCGCAGGCCTGGCAGGTCTGGTCGCTCATGTAGGGGAGCGCCCAGCTGGCGATGTCGTTGCCGCGCCGGCAGCGATTGCGCAGGATCGGCAGGACCCCCCGCCAGGTCCGCTCGCGGACCGCCACCCGTCGCCAGCGCCCGTCGCTGGTGGCGCGGTTGATGCGCTCGGTGTACTTGCGCCGCCCGGCCCCGCCCAGGATCAGGTCGCGGACCTGTTGCGAGAGCTGATTCCAGGGAGTGTCGACCGAGAACCCGAACGCCTCGCCCAGCGATTCCCAGCCCAGCATGTCCATGCGCAGGTACAGCGTCCAGCCGCTGCGGTTGGTCAGCGCCAGCGCGCCGTCGGCGATTGAACGTTCGGGGTGGGCAATCAGCTTCTGCGGGTCAAAGTCGAACGTGGTTCCCAGGCCGTGGCAGGACGGGCACGAGCCGCGCCGGCTGTTGAAGGAGAACAACGCCGGTTCCGGCGGTTCAACCCCGGCCCCGCAACTTGGGCAACCGTGGCCGGAACTGAACATCGCCTGTTCTTCACCCCAGTCGACCAGCAGCAGTCCGTCGGCCAGCTCGAGTGCGGTCTCGACCGCCCCGGTGATGCGCTCCAGGCCGACGGTCCCGATCGTGATCCGGTCCACGATCACTTCGATGTCGTGCCAGTGGGTGCGCGAGAGGTGCGGGGTCGGATCAAGGCGCATCGTCTCGCCATCGATCCGGGCCCTGACGAACCCGCGGGCGCGCAATCGCTCCATCAGCTCGCGGTGCTCGCCGCGCCGGTGCCTCACCACCGGCGCCATGAGCAGCGCCCGGCTCTTGTCGGGAAGCGCGGCCACCCGTTCGGCGATCTGCTGGGCGCTGAGGGCTTCGATCGCCGACCCGCAGGCGTGGCAGTAAAGCTCGCCGACCCGGGCGTAGAGGAGTCGCAGGAAATCGGAAATCTCGGTGATGGTGCCGACCGTCGACCGCGGGTTGCGGCCGGCGCTCTTCTGATCGATCGCCGCCGCCGGGGCCAACCCTTCGATGTGCTCGACCTGCGGCCGCTCCAGCTGGCCGAGGAACTGGCGCGCGTAACTGGACAGCGATTCGACGTAGCGGCGCTGACCCTCCTTGAAGATCGTGTCGAACGCCAGCGACGACTTGCCCGATCCGCTGACCCCGGTGAAGACGGTCAGCGACTCGTGCGGTACGTCCAGATCTACTGTCTTGAGGTTGTGCTCGCTCGCACCACGAACCGAAATGGATTGTATTGGCAGGCGGCAGGGCTCCGGTCAAGCGGCGCCCCTAAAGGCGCCGCCAAGCTACGCAAACTGGTGATCGCTCGCCGTGAAAACACGGCCTCAATTATCGGACGCGCCCGGCGCGCAGGCCAGATTTGGGCAGGCGAGGGGTTGCCGATATGCGATCGCGCGGCCAAGTCCGCGTCTGGGTGATCGGCATCAACCCCGCGGGATGACTTGCGCGCCCGTGAGGGCCAGGTGGCGATCTGCGGAACAGCCGGTGTCGATTCCGTGCCGCGCCATGAACGCCAGAGCCGGCGCATCCTTGCAGGTGACGCGCGCGCCACGCAGCGAGTCGAGCAACCGGCAGGCCTCGGCGTGATTGTCGGCGTCCGACTCCAGGACGGTCAAATCCGTGAGACAGTCAGCGAATCGCCTGAACCGGCGCGCGGACTCCTCGCCGCTGCGGTGAAGAATCCACGAGTAGGCTTCCGACCAGGATCGACGTGTACCGGCTGGGCCGTCCGGCGGCAGATAAGGCCCTAGCAGATTCGTGGAAGCGGTCTCTCGGCATGAGTGCGGCGATGAATGTACCGGTGTCGACAAAGACCTTCGGTCCGCTCAATGAACGTCGCGCCCGTAGAGTACCTCGTCAACACTCCGGCTGTCGTCAGGGTGGCCTTCCAGCGTGCCGACGAAAGTCATCCAGGGATGGTCGTTGGGGGCTTGGGAGAGTGAATGGTACAGGCTCCGGCGACAGAGCTCGGCAAGGGAGATCCCCTGCAGCCGGGCTAGCGATTTGGCCCGTTCGTAGAGTTCGGGATCGAGTGAAACCTGGGCCCTGATCATGTTATCACCGCATCTCATCATGATGCCATTCGCTTCCCGTCTACTGCCCGTCCGGGGGCGGATTGGCAGCGTCGCGCACCCAGCCGCCGGCAACGGGGGCAGGATGCCGGCACTTCCCGCTTGGCCGTTTGCGCCAGCAGCCATCCGCGCGCGGGCGGGCGGGAAACCGGGTCGGCCCGGGCGCAAAGCCCAGCGCTCGATTGGGGGGCCTTGGGGTTCGCGGATCGGAGGGGCCGGCAATTTGGCGGCGGAAGTGGCGCGATTTTTGCCATTGACGATTCCGACGGCTGGCATTTATCCGATCTATCGGCTTTGCCGCTGGTTGTTTGGTCGCAGGCGCGGCAGTGGTTGCACGGCAACTATGCCGCAGCGCGGCCATCTGGCCGATTTTGTTGACGCGGGCCCGGATTTGGCCGCTGACCGGGGATTGGATAAACGGCGATTGTCCAAAC
>CAYXKQ010000090.1:4119-7132 GCA_964465715.1 uncultured Chloroflexota bacterium | reverse complement strand
CCGCCCACGCCGCACGCCGCAGCGAGGGGGAGCTCAGCACCGAACGAATTGGGGAGTTGTGGATGGAAGCGAATGCGCCGATGCACGGCGACGTCGTCGAACTCACCCCCGACTACGAGGCCTGGTGGAGTTACATCCCGCACTTTATCCACACCCCCTTCTACACCTACGCCTACAGCTTCGGCCACCTACTGGTCCTGGCCCTTTACGCCACGTACCGGCAACAGGGACCCGATTTCGTGCCGGGCTATCTGGAGATGCTGCAGCGGGGTGGTTCGGCCTCGCCGACGGATCTGGTGGCACCGCTCGGGGTTGACCTGAATGACCCCGGGCTCTGGCAGCGCGGCATGGCGCTCATCGGGGAAATGATTGATGAAGCCGAGACACTGGCGGCCATCCGCGACTAGGGGCTCGATCTAGGTGCCCGGACCGCGCCGCTTGGCCGCGGTAGCGGCGGCGCGCCTCTCGCGCGCGGCGGTCCGCGGGATCGCCCGGCGCGGCGGTTCGGCGCTGCCGGGGCTGGTGGCCGCATCTCTCGATCCCGATCTGCTTTACAAATTGATTGGCGACCTCGGCGGCGGCACGGTCCTAGTCTCCGGCACCAACGGCAAGACCACGGTGACCGGACTGGTTGCCGAATTGGTCAAAGCCGGCGGCGATCCGGTGGTCAGCAATCCGTCGGGTTCGAACCTGGCCCGCGGCCTGCTTTCGCACCTGTTGGAACGGGTCGACCTGCGCGGCCGGGGGCGCTGGCCGCGGGCCTCGCTTGGAGTGCTGGAGCTCGACGAGGCGCAGCTGATCGCCAGCCTGGTGCGGATCGGACCGCGCGCGGTGGTGCTGACCAACCTGTTCCGCGACCAGCTCGACCGCTACGGCGAACTGGACGCGCTGGGCCGGGGATTTGCCGCCTCGCTGGCCGACTGCAAGCCGCAACCGGTGCTGGTCCTCAATCGCGACGATCCCGTTCTGGCCCACATTGCCGAGTCCTACGGGGGCCGGGTGGTCGGGTTCGGGTTGGACGTTTCCCAATCGGGCGCCGAACCCGATGAATGGGCCGATTCAACGCTCTGCCCCCAATGCCTCGGGCCGCTGCAGTACTCGGGCGTGGCCTACTCGCACCTGGGCCGCTTCCGGTGCCCGGACTGCGGATTCGCCCACCGCCCCCCGGACGTCAGCGGGAAGGTGCTGCGGGCCGATTTGACAGGCATTTCGCTCGAATGCCGGGTCAATGGAAAAACCGTGACCCTAAACAGTCCCCTGCCGGGGACGTTCAATGCCTACAACCTGCTGGCTGGACTGGCCACCGCCCACGCCCTGGGGTATTCGGTCGAAACATCGGCAGCCGTGATCGCCGCGGCCGGGCCAAGATTCGGTCGGGCCGAGCGGGTTGAATTGAACGGGGTGGAAATCACCCTGCTGCTCATGAAGAATCCAACCGGTGCCAACGAACTGGTGCGGACCCTGCCAAATGAGGACTACGACCTGCTGTTGCTCCTGAACGACCGCCCCGCCGACGGCGAGGACGTGTCCTGGATCTGGGACGTAAACTTTTCCGCGATTGACCCGCGCCGCCTGGTGACCGGGGGTTCGCGGGCCGCCGACATGGCGCTGCGGCTCAAGTACGCCGGGCACGAAGTCGACGCGGTCGCCGCAGGTCCGGTCGAGGCCGCCTTGGACTCGGCACTTGAGCTTTCCGGACGGCGGGTGCTGGTGCTCTCAACCTACACCGCAATGCTCGAACTACGCCGCTGGCTGCTGCGCTCGGGAGCCATCGACCAGCACTGGCAGGCGCAATGAAGGTCCGAATCGGACACCTGCTGCCGGAGCTGATGAACATCTACGCCGACCGGGGCAACGTCGAGTGCCTCCTCCAGCGCTGCCGCTGGCGCGGGATGGACGCGGAGATGGTCCCTCTGCCGGCCGGGCGGGACTACGGCCCTGGGGACGTCGACATAATCCTGATCGGTGGGGGCCAGGACCGTCAGCAGGTGCTGGCCAGTCAGGCGCTCAAGGAGTCGACCGGTGAATCGCTGCGGAACTGCGTCGACGACGGGGTGGTGGTGCTGGCGGTTTGCGGCGGATACCAGTTGATGGGGCACAGCTATCGCGATGCGGGCGGGGCGGTTTTGGACGGTGTCGGCCTGCTCGACGTGGAGACCGTCCACCCCGGCCATGATTCCCCGCGCTGCATTGGCAATATCGCGGCCCGCTGGCATGGCCAGGTCCTGGTCGGGTTCGAAAACCACGGGGGCAGGACCTATCTTGGCGCCGGCCAATCCCCTTTGGCCGAGGTCGAGTACGGACACGGCAACAACTCCGAGGACGGAACCGAGGGCGCGCGAGCGGGGAACGTTTTCGGTACCTATTTGCACGGTTCACTCCTGCCCAAAAATCCCGCGTTTGCCGATTTCCTGCTTGAGCGCGCGCTCGCCCGCCACGGGCGCCGGGACGAGTTGGCCCGATTGGATGATCGACGGGAATGGGCTGCCCACGCCGCCGCCCGGGCGCTGACCGGATGGAGCGACGCCAAATAAGCCGCTACGACGGGTCCAGCTGGCCGGCAAAATCGGGCTCCCAATATAAAATCCGCTGGTTAACCCGCCCGACCCCGGATTTGCCTACCATCCATGGCGCCCCCCGATAGCGCCGGCGCCACCAGCGCTGTCAATGAAACCGGCCTGCGGGTAACGCTTCCCGGACTCGATTACTACCGCGAGCAGATCTCCTGCCAGGCCGCCTGTCCGGTGGATACCGACGTGCGGGGTATGGTCACTGCCGTCGCCCGGGGCGAGTATCAGGCCGCCTGGGACATGGCCCGGCAGGTAAACCCGTTCGCCGCCGTCTGCGGCAGCGCGTGCTCGGCGCCGTGCGAAAAGGCTTGTCGGCGCGGGAGCATCGATGCGCCGGTCGCGATCGGCTCCCTGCAGCGTTTTGTGGCCGAAATCGCGGGACCGACTGCACGCCCCTTCGATCTGGCCGCCCCTGATCGGGCCCCGGAAAACTCGCGCACCGC
>CAYXKQ010000090.1:0-4019 GCA_964465715.1 uncultured Chloroflexota bacterium | reverse complement strand
GTGCGCCGCAGCGCCCGGATGCACCCGATCGAACATTCCCAATTCGAAGTGCCCGGATCTCTCACCGCTCCCGCGCAGGAATCGGAGTTGATTCCGCCGGCGCGGCGCGGGCCATACGATGTCGTGGACCTGGGATTCACCGCTGCCGAAGCGCGGGCCGAAGCCCGCCGTTGCCTCAAATGCAACGTAAACACGGTATTTGAGAGCCCGCGCTGCATAACCTGCGGGGACTGCGTGGACGTTTGTCCGCCCGGATGCCTGCTGCTGGCCGGACCGGAAGATGTCAACGGCGCGGGACTTGATTCGCTGCTAGTCCAGGAGTTCGGCGCCGGACTCGACTTCCAGCGCAACTCCGAATCCGCGGGCGAGGCGACGTTGATTCTCAAGGACGACTCAAAGTGCGCAAATTGCGGCCTGTGTGTTCAGGTCTGTCCGACCGACGTGATTTCGTTTGAATGGTTTTCCTTTTCCGAGGAACTCGACCTGATCAAGGTGCCGGCCTGATGGGCCGCCCGTCCGCCGGCGTATTCGCCCCGCCCTGCTTTGGGAAAATGGGTGCGGTCCCCGCGGGCGCGTCAGCCTGCCGGAACCTGCGGTCTGGCGGGCGCGAATGGGAAAATTTGCGCCGGTGCAATCAGAAGGAGTCGTCGGCGTGAATCTGCGCCCCGAACCCAAAAACGGCTACACGGACCGCTCGCGGGCGGTTGCGCAGAATTTCTTTCTTGCGTTCCACCCGGTGCAGGTCAGTTCGGCGAATCTGCGTCCGTCCTACTCGTTCGGCTTCGGGTTGCTCGGCCTCTACAGCCTCCTGATCATGTTCGTCAGCGGGCTGCTGCTGATGTTTCATTACGTTCCCGAAATCGATAGCGCCTACGCCTCGATGGTGCGCCTGGAAACCGACGTTTTCCTGGGTGGACTTATCAAAAATCTGCACATTGTTTCCGGACACGCCTTGGTTGCGTTTGCGGCCCTGCACCTGGTACGCGTGTTCTTCACTGGGGCATATGCGGGCCGTGCGGCCAATTGGATCCTTTCGGTGGCCATGCTGGTCGGAGCGGGCCTGACCGTGCTGACCGGATATGTGCTTCCGTGGGATCAGTCCGCGTACTGGGTCACCTCCGGAGCGGGTGAGATCCTCGCCGAAGGTCCGATCGTCGGCGAATGGATCAGATTGCTGGCATTCGGATCCGAGGATGTGAGCCAGGCCACCCTGACTCGCTTCTACACCTTGCATTTCATCGTCGGCCCCCTGGCGCTGATGGCGCTGGCCGGCTGGCACGTTTTCCTGCTTCGCCGCGGCGGTCCGGCCGCAACCGAATGGGGGCCATGATGCCTGACACTGGGGAATTGGCTTGAGTACGTCGCAGCTGGACTCCTCGGGCAAGACCTACGGCCTGATGGGGCTCGCCCGCGGCCAGACGCGCCCGGTTCGCACCGCCCCCGGCAAAAAGCTTGCCTGGCCCTCGGTGCTGCTGACCGAATTGCTCTTGGGACTGGGCCTGCTGTTGGTGCTGCTGGTGATCGCCGCCGCCATGTCGGCCAATCTCGGCCCTCCGCCCAACGTTGCGGCGGCCGACAATCCCGCTCCGGTGCCCTGGTTCACGGCCTCGGTCGCCGAGCTGAATCTCCGCTACGATCCGATCATCGGAGGAATAATCATCCCCAGCCTCTGGGTCCTGGGCCTGCTGCTGGTGCCGCTGACCGCGTCGAACCCGATCGCGCCGGGAACCTGGTTCGGCGGTCGGTCGCTTGGCTTCGCGTTCGCCGGCGCGGCCTTTTTTGGAATCATCTGGATCCTCTATGTCGCGTTCGACCCCGATGGACGACTGTTCCATGAGATAAATTCGGCGCTGGAGTTGACGAAACTCTCCGGCGGCGAATCGCCCGGCTGGTGGCCGACCAGTATCCTCTTCTTCGGATTCCTGGACCTTTCCGATCTGTCGGCGCTGGTCTGGACCGGTGTATTGCCGCTGCTCGTTTGGATCGTATTGAGCGGGGCCGCCTTATTGGTGGGGCGATTGGCGGTGGGCGCCGACCGCCGGGAAATGACCGTTTTCGTGTTTACTGGCATCTGGGTATCGATCGTGCTGTTGACGTTCATCTATGGGGCGATGCGCGGTCCGGACCTGGCCTTGTACGCCCCGTGGGACGTGCCGGCCCCGATTCCTGCCGCCTTTGGCGCCGGTTAATCGGACCCCGCGCCGTTTGATCGCTCCCATCCCCGCCCTGTAGCGAAATGCCCGCCCGCCGGCCAGGACTAGTCGAGTTGACTCGACGCAATCTGCTCAAGGGCGTGTTCGGATCCACCATGGGTGTGCTGGCGCCAATGGCAGCGGCGGCCTCCGGCGTCGCCTACCTGATGCCGGCGCTCGAGGATGACGAAGAGTGGTTGGAAGCCGGTGAGCCGGCCAGCTACGCCGAGGGCGAAGTCAAGTTCATCCCCTCGGCGGGCATTTTTGTGGCTCGCAGCGAGCGCGGGTTCATTGCGTTAAATCACGAATGCACGCACCTGGGCTGCAAGGTTCCGTTCGATCCGGTTGCCCGCGAATTCCGCTGCCCCTGCCACGGCTCCGTATACGACGAATATGGCGACAATGTAAGCGGTCCGGCGCCGCGGCCGCTGGCGCACCACCCGCTGCGCCTGGAAGGCGATCAGATTCTGGTTTCGACTAATCCGCGTCCGCGCGAACTGGTCAAAGAGGTCCAATTCAAGCCCTATGCCTAATCGAACCGAAGTCCAAGTTGCGGCCGTAGCCACGTTGGCGGCGCTGATCGTGGTGGTGCTGGCCGCCGTGCTGGTGACCGAGATCTTCTGGCGCCACACTGAAGCCGCCGACCGCTACCGGCCCTACATCGAATCGCCGGAACTGACCGAATTCGGGATCTTTTCGATTACCGCCGCCGCCGCCGGAGCAGCCGATGCAGAGCCGGTCGCACGCTCGCCCGAACTCGAGGCGATTTACGACATCTTCATCGAAAAAGGCTGCACCGGCTGCCACATCGTAGACGGCATACCGGAAGCCATCGGCGATACCGGGCCGAACCTGAACGGGTTTGCAAGTCGCCAGATGATGGCCGACGACACGATGGAAGTGAACCGCGACAATCTGGCTGCCTGGCTCAAAGACCCGCCGGCCCACAAGGCCGACACGCTGATGCCGAATCTGGGTCTTGCCGACGCCGAGATCGACCTATTGATCGACTGGCTGCTAACCCTCACCTGATCGTGGGAAAAGGCCGAGCAGATCGGATTCGGTCTCGCGACGCCGGGTGAGGGTTGCCTGGCCGCCGGTTACAAACACCACCGCCGGCCGCGGGGACATGTTGTAGTTCGACGCCATCGCCATCCCGTAGGCTCCCGAGGTGGCAGCCGCCAGGAGGTCGTCGCGCCGGAGCTGCGGCAGCAGCGCGTCCTTGAAAAGGATGTCGCCGGACTCGCAATAGCGGCCGGCCACGGTCGCGGTCGCAAATGGCGGCTCCGGGTGACGATTGGCCAGTACCACCGTGTATTCGGCGCCGTAGAGGGCCGGACGAATGTTGTCGGCCATGCCGCCGTCGACGGCCACATAGGTGCGAACGTCGGGTATCTGCTTGATGGTGCCGACGCTGTAGAGGGCCACGCCGGCGCGGGCGATTATGGACCTGCCCGGCTCGACCACCAGCAGCGGCCGGCGCGCGTCAGGCAGGGCTTGGGTAACCGCTGACCCGATCGCGGTCATCAGCGGGCCCGGGTCCAGCCCGGTATCGGCCAGCGTGTAGCGTACGCCGCCCCCGCCACCCGGCGAGATGACGGCCGGAAAATAACCGGTCTCGCGCTCGATGGCGATTGCAAATTCCACCAGCTTGCGGGCGTTGTCGATCAGCGGCTGGCGGTCGAATATCTGCGAACCGATGTGAGCGTGAAATCCGAGCAGTTCGATTCCCGGGTCCTGGAGCGCCGACTTGGTGACCGCGCGGGCCTGTCCGGTGGAAATCGGTATGCCGAACTTTGAATCGAGCTCGCCGGTCCGAATGTACTC
>CAYXKQ010000089.1:0-7260 GCA_964465715.1 uncultured Chloroflexota bacterium | reverse complement strand
CTCGCCCTCGGTCTGGACCAGGTTGGCGTGATTCAGCAGCCGATCGGTCGCGGCCGTAGCCAGCTGCCTGGGCATGGGTTCGTCCAGCCGCGAGGGGTGCAGGTTCGACAGCGCCACCGACCTCCGCTCGTAGGCGGCGTCGATAAGCCGGAAGAACGCCTCGGCGGACTCCTGGGCGACCGGCAGCGGTTCGATGTCGCCAGGTCACGATCAATTCGGTCTTAAGGATCTTCTGCAGCGCCCTTGCGATCGACTGATCGGCGCTGTGGCGCTTGACCAGCTGCCCCAGATCCCCCAGCGAGTGCCAGAGCACCCGGCTGCCGCGCTCGCCCGCTGATCGACGACAACTACTTTAATTGGAACCCGTCAGAGTAATTGACGTTGTTCAACCGCCCGCTGGCTCAGCGCTTCCAGGAAACGGCTCTTGCCGGTGCCGGACGGGTGGCGATCGATCAACCCGAAATCGGATTGATCAGGCCAGCTGGTGCAAAGTCCGGGTCAGGTGCCGGCTTCCTCGAGTTCGCGCTGGCGCTTGCGCTCGGCGACCAGTTCGTCGATCCCGGCGGTCAGTTCGGGGAAGAACTCGTCCTCGTCGAGGGTCTTCAGGATCTCGCCCTTGGAGAAGATGACCCCGCGGCCGCGGCCGCCGGCCAGCCCGATGTCGGCATCGCGCGCCTCGCCCGGACCGTTGACCACGCACCCCATGACCGCAACCTTGAGCGGTTCCTCGACCCTTGCGAGGTGCTGTTCCACCTGCTCCACCAGGTCGAAGAGCTCGATTTCACAGCGACCGCAGGATGGGCACGAGACCAGGGTGGTGCCCTGCGTGTGCAGTTCGAGGCTCTTGAGGATCTCGTAGGCGACCGGGACTTCCTCTTCCGGTTCGGCGGTCAACGACACCCGGATCGTGTCGCCGATGCCCTCGTAGAGCAGCATCCCGATGCCGATCGCCGAGCGGATGCTGCCCGAACGCACCGTCCCGGCCTCGGTAATGCCAAGGTGCAGCGGGTAGGGCATCTGGTCGGCAATGAGCCGGTAGGCCCGGACCATCGGGTCGATGTCGAACGCCTTCAGCGAGACCTTGATGGCCTCGAAGTTCTCGTCTTCCAGGATCTTGATGTGCGACATCGCGTGCGCGACCATCGCCTCGGCCAGCGCCTGGCCCTGCTTGGGGCGCCCGTCGGCGGTGCGGTTTTCGGGGATTGAACCGGCGTTCACCCCGATTCGGATCGGAATGTCGCGGGCCTTGCAGGCCGCAACGACCTGGCGCACGCGGTCGCGGTCCCCGATGTTGCCGGGGTTGATCCGCAGTCCGTCGATGTTGGCCTCGGCCGCCAGCAATGCCAGGCGGTGGTCGAAGTGAATGTCTGAAATCAGCGGCACCGGGCTGGCCTTAAGCAGTTCGGGCAGGGCCAGGGCAGCCTCGCGGTCGGGAACCGCCACGCGCACGATCTGGCAACCCAGGTCGGCCAGTCTGCCGATCTGGGCGCTGGTCGCGGCCACATCGGCGGTATTGGTGGTGGTCATCGACTGGACAACGACCGGTCCGCCGCCGCCGATTCGAACGTCGCCCACGTGCACCGGGATCGAGGTTCGCCTTCTGAGGATGTCCGACATCTCTTGAAGTCCTTGGGCGATTGCTTACGGCAGGGGCTGGACTGCTAGGGCCCGCCGCCCGCGATGCGCGATATGTCGGCGGCGGTTACCACTACAACAAGTATGAGCAACGCCGCCATGCTTGCAACCTGCAGGGCTCTTTCGGCATCCGGCGAGATCCTCCGACCGCGCGCCACCTCGACCAGGATCAGGGCCATCCGGCCGCCATCGAGCACCGGCCAGGGCAGCAGATTGAAAAGCGCCACCTGGATCGAAATCGATCCGGCCAAACCGAGCACCAAGGCAGGACCCAGCAGGGTCGCCTGGCCGAACGTTTCCAGGATCCCGACCACGCCGGTCAGGTTGATCTGGCCCTCGCCGGCAATGGCCCCGGCGGTGTAGCGCGGCAGCAGCATGATGGCCTCGCCGGTCTGGGCGAACGCCCGGGCGAGGGCCCGCCATGAAAAATCCGGGCCGCGCACGTAATTTATGTGCAGCCCCAGCGGTCCCTGGCCGGCGGGCGGGGCGACGCGCGGGATAATCTCCACCCCGAACTCGCGACCCGACCGTTCGAGCACCAGCTGCAGCCGCCCGCCGGAGCGGTCGGCCACGGCCGACGAAAATTGGGCCGGCAGGATATCCTCGCGCCCGTCCAGGGCCAGGATGCGGTCGCCGGCCGCGATCCCGGCCAGGGCCGCCGGCGAACCGGCGTTGACGGCCGTCACCCTGGTGCCGACCGGCGCAAACAGCAGCGCGGCTACCAGCAGGAATCCAAACCCGGCCAGAACGTTGGCCAGGGGCCCGGCCGCCAGCACCAGAAGGCGTCCCCAGACCGGCTGGGCGGCGAAACTGTCCGGCGCCGTGCCGGCGCTCTCGGCCGTCTCGCCCAGCATCCGCAGATACCCCCCGATCGGGAACAGGTTGAGCGTGAACGTGGTTTCCCTCCAGCTGCGCCGCAGCAGGTGCGGGGGAAACCCCACCGCGAACTCCAGGACCCTGATCCCGAGCATCCGGGCGGCGGCGAAGTGGCCCAGCTCGTGGGCGACCACGATCAGCGTCAGGGTTCCCAGGCCGACCGCGATCGTGCCGGCGGTGCCCAGCGTGCCGAGCAGCGCCTCGATCATCGGTTCAGGCGGCTGGCATGGTCCTTGGCGAGCCGGTAGCCCTGCGCGTGGAACGAAAGGGCGTCCGAGATCTGGTCCATGCCCCCGCGCGGGGCGCCCTCGAGCACCGCGGCCACCACCTGCGGCAGCTGATCGAACCGGATCCGTTCCTCCAGGAACGCTTCGACCGCGGCGTCGTCGGCGCCGACCAGGAGCGCGGGCGCACAGCCCCCTTCCAGGGCCACCTGCCGGGCCAGGCCAAGCAACGGAAAGCGGTCCAGGTCGGGCTCGGCGAATTCAAGATCGGCCGAGCCGGCCAGGTCCAGCCGCGGAGCGTGCCCGGCGATGGGCAGGCGGCCGCCCACCCCCAGGGCGCAGGAGATCGGGATCCGCATGTCCGGCACGCCGAGCTGGGCCTTCTGCGATCCGTCGATGAACTCGACCAGCGAATGCACGATGCTCTGCGGGTGGATCAGTACGTCCACCCGATCGGCCCCGATCCCGAATAGCCAGCTGGCCTCGATGATCTCCAGGCCCTTGTTCATGAGCGTGGCCGAATCGATGCTCACCTTCGGGCCCATGTCCCAGGTCGGATGGGCCAGCGCCCGGGCGGGAGTCACCCGGCCGAATTCGGCGAGCGGGACCTGGCGCAGCGGCCCGCCGGAGGCGGTGAGGATGATCCGTTCGACGCTCTCGGGGTCCTCGCCCCAGAGACACTGCCAGACCGCCGAATGCTCGCTGTCCACCGGGCGGACGCTGACCCCGTGGGATTCGGCGTGCCGCATCAGCAGCTGGCCGGACATCACCAGCAGTTCCTTGCTGGCCAGGGCGATATCGCGCCCGGCCTCGACGGCGGCCACGGTGGGGGCGAATCCGCCCGCCCCGACGGTGGCCACCAGCACCAGGTCGGCATCCGTCCCGGCGGCGATTTCAATCAACCCGGCCTCGCCGCCAAGGACGGTCACTCCGGATACGTGCTCGGTCCCTTGGTTGGCGGCGAGGGCGACCCGCTCGACGCCGAAGCAGCGGGCCTGCTGGATGAGCAGGTCCAGGTTCCGGCCCGCCGCCAGTCCGACCACGTCGAATTCGCCGGGGCACGCCTCGACCACGCCGAGGGCCTGGGTGCCGATGGAGCCGGTGCTGCCCAGGATCGCCAGCCGGGTCGGACGGCCCATCAGACCAGTCCCGCCAGAAGCAGCAGGGCCAGGCCGGCCGGCAGGGCGGTCGTGAAGCTGTCGATCCGATCCAGGACCCCGCCGTGGCCGGGGATCAGGCGCGAGGAATCCTTGGCCCCAACGGCGCGTTTCAGAGCGCTCTCCAGCAGATCGCCGGCCTGGCCGGCCAGGCCGACCGCCGCCGCCAGCGGCGCCAATAGGGTTGCCGGCAGATCGACCCACATTGAAAACAGCGCCCCGGCCGCCAGCGCCCCGATCACGCCGCCCGCCAGCCCCACACAGGTCTAGCCCGGAGAGATCCGCGGGACCATCCGGCGGCGGCCGATCGTGCGGCCGACGCCATAGGCAAGCGTGTCGAACGAAAAGACGCTTCCCGCCACCAGCAGCAGGAGCAGGGGACCGTCGCCGGCGGCCGCGATCGCCAGTCCGCAGAGCATCGCCGGGGACAGGTAAAGGACCGATCCGGCCGCGGCCGCAAATCCAAGAACCCCGTCGCGCGAGCGGGATCGCGCCAGTTCCAGCCCGAGCGCGGGCAGGGCGACCGCGCTGGCCCCCAGCAGCAGGCCGCTGCGGTTCGCGGGGTTCATCTCGTCAGATGCCGCCAGCGCCAGCAGCAGCATGGGCAGCGCCGGCCAGGCGCGCCGCCACCAGGGCGACCCGCGGTCTGCCAGGCCTACGAATTCCCCGGCCGCGACCGCAAATAGGCATACCGCCAGGCCGAACGTCCACCAGCCGCCGAGCCAGACCAGGGCGACCGCCAGCGGGCCCAGCACCGCGGCGCTGACAATCCGCCAGGCCAGTCCCCCTACCGGCCCGAAACCTGTGGCGAATTGGCCGAAACGTGTCCGAAGCGGCGCTGCCGGAGGCGAAACTCCTCCAGCGCCTTATCCAGGAGTTCGGGGCCGAAGTCCGGCCACAGGGACTCGGTCCACCAGTACTCGGCATAGGCGCTCTGCCATAGCAGGAAGTTGCTCAATCGCAATTCTCCACCGGTCCGGATGACCAGGTCCGGGTCCGGCTGACCGGCCGTGTAGAGGTAGTCGGCCAGGCGGTCCTCGGTGACCGCCGCCAGGTCCGGCTCTGCGCGCATCAGCTTGCGGACCGCGCGCACGATCTCGCTGCGGCCGCCGTAATTGAAGGCGATGTTGAGCGTGAAGCGGTCAAAGTTCGAGGTGGCCATCTGCAGCTGCTTGATCGTCAGCCGCAGGGCCGGCGGCAGGCGGTCCAGCGATCCCAGCACGCATACCCGGATCCGGTTCCTGAAAATCCGTCGACGCTCCGCCCGCAGCCGCTCGTCCATCAGCAGGAGCAGGAAATCGATCTCGTCGGCGGGCCGGCCCCAGTTCTCGGTCGAAAGCGCGTAAACGGTCAGGTGCGAGATGCCCCGGTCCAGGCAGGCCTGGATGATCTCGCTCAACCGCAGGCTGCCGGCGCGGTGTCCCTCCGAGCGCGAAAGTCCGCGCTCGGCGGCCCAGCGCCCGTTGCCGTCCATGATGATGGCCACGTGCTCGGGTCGCCGTGCGACGGGGGCTTCAGGTTCCGGCGCCATTTTTATATCTCGAGGACCTCGGCCTCTTTGCCGCGGCCCAGGTCGTCAATCCGGTCGATCTTGGCCTTGGTGACGCGGTCGAGCTGCTCGAGGCCGCGGTGGGCCTCGTCCTCCGAGCACATCTTTTCCTTGGCGGCCGTGCGAATGTCGTCGGCGATCTGCCGGCGGATGTTGCGCACCGCCACCCGCCCGTCCTCCACCTTGCGGTGCACGACCCGCACCAATTCCTGGCGGCGCTCGGCCGACAGCGGCGGGAAGGGCAGCCGGATCACGTTGCCGTCGGTGGAGGGGTTGATCCCGATGTCGGAGGTCTCAACGGCCCTGATCACGGCCTCGACCAGGCTGCGGTCCCAGGGCTGGATGACCAGCAGGCGCGCTTCCGGGGCAGCGATCGTGGCCAGCGACTTCAGATCGGTCGGGGACCCGTAGGCGTCGACCAGCAGGCCTTCCACAAGGGTCGAGGATGCGCGTCCGGTGCGGATGTGATCCAGCTCCCGGCCCAGCGCTTCCACCGACCGGTCCATGCGCACGTCGGCGTCGCCCAGAAATTCGTCAACCATCAGCCCGGCTCCACCCTGGTCCCAATGCTCTCCCCGCGCAGAACGCCCACCAGATTCCTGGCTTTATCGTCCAGTTCGAAAACAACGATGGGCATGTTGTTCTGCATGCACAGCGAGAACGCGGTCGCGTCCATCACCTGCAGGCGGCGGTTCAACGCCTCAATGTAAGTTATCTTCGGAAAATGCACAGCGTCGGGGTGTTTTTCCGGATCCCGGTCGAAAACCCCGTTCACCCGCGTGGCCTTCAGCAGGATGTCGGCATCCATCTCGCTGGCCCGCAGCGCCCCGGCAGTGTCGGTCGTAAAGTACGGGTTGCCGGTGCCGGCGCCAAAAATCACGATCCGGCCGCGCTCCAGGTGGCGCACCGCCCGACGCCGAATGTAGGGCTCGGCCACCTCGCGCATCTCGATCGCGGTCATGACCCGGGTCTCGACCCCCAGCGCCTCGATCGCCTGCTGCAGCGCCAGCGCGTTGATCGCCGTGCCGAGCATCCCCATGTAATCGGCGGTCGAGCGGTGCATGCCGCGCGATTGGGCCGATTCGCCGCGCCAGATGTTGCCGGCCCCGACGACCACTCCCACCTCGACTCCGACGTTCCGCGCGCCCACTACCTGGCCGGCCAGCGCCGCCACCCGTTCGGGGTCCACGCCGAAACCAGATTCATCGGCCAGCGCGGTGCCGCTGAGCTTTAGCATCGCCCGCCTGTAGACCGGCGGTGCGGCCGCGGGTTGCATCAGGGGAATTGAGTCTTGAATCGTTGGAGCTTAGATCTCAAACCGTGCGAAATCTGAGACCCGGATGTTCTCGCCGGTGCGGGCGATCGATTCCTGGATCAACTCGCCCACCGTCCGCGAAGGATCGCGCACGTAGCTCTGGTCCAGGAGCGCGTCGCCCTCGCCCTCGTCCTCGGCGCCGACCCGGCCGGGGCCAAGGGCCGCGATGTGCATCGCCAGTTCCTTGGCCAGGGTCTGGAATTCCTCGGTCCGGGCCACGAAATCGGTTTCGCAGGTGAGCTTTACCATTGCGCCCAATGGGCGGTTGGGGTGGATGTAGGCGTGCACCAGGCCCTCGGCGGTCTCGCGCCCGGAGCGCTCGGCCGCCCTGGCCAGTCCGGCGGCCCGCAGGATCTTGCGTGCCGCGTCGGCATCGCCCTCCGATTCTTCGAGGGCCCGGCGGCAGTCCATCACTCCGGCGCCGGTCTCGGCCCGGAGCGACTTGATCGCCGCGATATCTACCTTGATCATTTCCGGCTTCTCCGTGGTTTGGCGGGATTGAAG
>CAYXKQ010000088.1:0-7271 GCA_964465715.1 uncultured Chloroflexota bacterium | reverse complement strand
CCTGAGCCTGAGCGACCCGGAGCGCTTCTGGCGCGACCAGACTGACCGGTTCGAATGGGACCGCCCCTGGACCAATCTCTGCGACTGGGACCCCCCGTTCGCGCGCTGGTTCACCGACGCCGCCCTGAACATCACGGTCAACCTGCTGGACCGTCACGTGGCCGCCGGCAACGGGTCACGGGTGGCCTATCACTGGGAGGGCGAACCGGGCGATCGCCGCACGATCAGCTACGCCGACCTGCTCGATGACGTCTGCCGGGCCGCCAACGCGCTGTCGGAGCTGGGCCTGGAGTCCGGCGACCGGGTGATCATCTACATGCCGATGGTCCCGGAGCTGGTGACCGCGATGCTGGCCTGCGCCCGCCTGGGGGTGGTACACAGCGTGATCTTCGGCGGGTTTTCGGCCGACGCGATCCGCGACCGCGTCCAGGACGCCGGCGCCCGCATGGTCATCACCGCCGACGGCGGCTGGCGGCGCGGCAAGGTCATCGCGCTCAAGGACAACGTCGACCGGGCGCTGGCCGACGGGGCCTGCCCCAGCGTCGAGAACGTGCTGGTGCTGCGCCGCTGCCAGAACCAGATCGGGTTCGTGGCCGGCCGCGACCGCTACTGGGACGAGCTGCTCGCCGGGCAGTCCGTCACCTGCCCGCCGGTGAGCGTGAGCGCCGAGCACCCGCTGTTCATCCTCTACACCTCCGGAACCACCGGAAAACCCAAGGGCGTGGTGCACAGCTGCGGCGGGTACATGGTCTGGACCGCCATGACCGCCAGGCTCGCGTTCGGCCTGGAGCAGGACGACATCTACTGGTGCACCGCCGACATCGGCTGGATCACCGGCCACAGCTACATCGTCTACGGGATCCTGGCCAACGGGATTACCTCGGTCATGTACGAGGGCGCCCCCGATTACCCGGACTTCGGCCGGTTCTGGCAGATGGTCGAGCAGTACCGGATCACAGTCTTCTACACCGCCCCGACCGCCATCCGGGCGTTCATCAAATGGGGCGACGAATGGCCGGCCGCGTCGGACCTTTCCAGCCTGCGGATCATCGGCACGGTCGGCGAGCCGATCAATCCCGACGTCTGGCTCTGGTACCGCGAGCACATCGGCGGCGGCAACTGCCCGGTGGTCGACACCTGGTGGCAGACCGAGACCGGCGGATTCATGATCACCCCGCTGGCGGCGGCGACCCCGACCAAGCCCGGATCGGCGACCCTGCCGATGCTGGGCGTGGACGCCGAGGTGCTGGCCGAGGGTGGCGAACCGGCCGGGGCCGACCAGCGCGGGCTGCTGGTGATCAGGCGCCCCTGGCCCTCGATCATGCGCGGAATCTACGCCGACGGCTGGGGCGTGGGCGGTCACCCCGGGGAGTTCGGGGATCTGGAGCGCTTCCGCGAGACCTATTTCGAGCGATTCCCGGGGCTTTATTTCACCGGTGACGCTGCCACCCGCGATTCCGACGGCTACTTCTGGATCATCGGCCGGGTCGACGACGTCCTGAACGTGTCCGGGCACCGCATCGGCACCGCCGAAGTGGAAAGCTCGCTGGTCAGCCACCCGTCGGTCGCCGAGTCCGCCGTGGTCGGAGTTCCCGACCCCCTGACCGGCGAGGCGGTGGCCGCGTTCGTGACCCTGCGGGCCGGGGTTGCCGAGTCAGACGAGCTGGCCGCCGAACTGCGGGCGCACGTGGCCAAGAGCATCGGTGCGTTCACCCGGCCCAAGATCCTGCGCTTTGCCCCGGCCCTGCCCAAGACCCGCTCGGGCAAGATCATGCGCCGATTGCTGCGGGAGATCGCCTCTTCCGGGACCGTCGCCGGCGACACGACTACCCTCGAGGACGCCACGGTGGTCGAGGCCCTGGCCGCCGGCGCCGACGAGGAGGACTGAACGGCCCGGGACCTACCAGTTGGTCACCGAACCATCGGCGCGCCGGTATTCGGGGTTGCGCCGCATCTGGAAGGGATGCCGGGCGGCCGCTTCCAGATCGATTTCGATGCCCAGCCCGGGAGCGTCCGGCGCCGTCAGGTAACCGTCCTCGAACCCGACCTGGGCCGGGAACACCTCGGCCATTTCCCCGGGCCGGCGCGGCATCTCCTGGACGCCGACCAGCGGGCTGGCCAGGCAGAGGTGCACGCAGGCGGCGGCCGAGACCGGTCCCAGCGGGTTGTGCGGGGCCAGGTACTGGTAATGGGTCTCGGCCCAGCCGGCGATCTTGCGCGCCTCGCTGATTCCGCCGGCGATGCACAGATCGACCCGCACGTAGTCGATCAGGTCGCGCTCGATCAGGGGCTTGAATTCCCACTTGCTGGCCAGTTCCTCGCCGCCCGCGATCGGGATGCTGGTGTGGCGCCGCACGTGCGCGTAGGCGTCGGGATTCTCCGACCGCGCCGGGTCTTCGATGAAGAAGAGGTCCAGGTGCGCGAGGCGCTCGGCCAGGCGCACCGAGTCGTGCGGGTCCAGGCGGGTGTGGAAATCGACACAGAGCTCTATGTCGGGGCCCACCGCCGCACGCACCGCCTCGGCCCAGGACTGGGTCTGGCGCACGATATGGCGGGGCTCGAAGACCCCGTTCGAGGCGTCGGTGGTCGAGATCCGGACGAACTTGTAACCCTCGCCGACCGCGCGCCGCGCATCGTCGGCGACCGCCGCCGGAGTGTCGCCGTTGACGTGCGCGTAGGCCACCACGCGCTCCCGGCATTTGCCGCCCAGGAGCTGATAGAGGGGGACGTCGAGGGACTTGCCGAGGATGTCCCAGAGCGCGATGTCGATCGCCGAGATGGTTGCTGACACTATCTGGCCGGCCTTGAAGAAACCACCCCGAAACAGGCGCTGCCAGAGGTGCTCGATCCGGCGCGGGTCCTGGCCGACCAGGATTTCACGAAAGTGCTCGATGCAGCCGGCGATCGCCAGCTCCTTGCCGGTTATGCCCGATTCGCCGAGCCCGGTGATGCCGGCGTCGGTGTCCACGACCACGAAGTTGAAATTGCGGCCGCGGGCGGCATTGTGGACGGGTACGGCGCGGATGTTTGTGATCTGCATTGGAATTGGCGCTCCGGCGCTGGGCGTTGACGGGTGTCTGGGCCACTCGCGTAATATTTTGGCGGCAGCGATTTGAGAGGGGCCGGACGCGGTAGCTAGCACCAGGGCCGACGGAACGCCCCCGCAGCGCGGTTCCCGCGACACGGTGCCGGTCCGATTGGGCCGGGCCATCCAGGTCGAGATAATCGACACCGTCACGCTGCGCCGGCGGCGCTCCCCCCAGTTCACGCTGGTGGTGGGTTTTCTGGTGATGACGCTGGTTGCGGCAGCGCTGCTTTCCCTGCCGTTCGCCTCCGCCGACGGCACCGTGACCCCAATCTGGGACGCGCTCTTCACGGCCACCTCGGCGGTCGCCACCTGCGGCCTGGTGGTCGTGGACACCGGCACCCACTGGAGCCAGTTCGGACGCATCGTGATCCTGGTCGCGATGCAGGCCGGCGGGCTCGGATTCATGGCCGGCACGATCATCCTCTTCCAGGCGCTCGGACGCCGGATCAGCCGCCATCAGCGCCAGACCCTGCAGGAGCAGCTGGCGCTGCGGTTCTTTGGGGGGATGTCGCGCACCGCGCGCTACTTCGTCGCCTACACGCTGGTCCTGGAGCTGATCGGCTGGATCCTGCTGGGCTGGCAGTTCGCCAACTCGGACGGGCCCGGCAGCGACGATCCCATCTTCTACGGACTCTTCCACGCCGTCAGCGCGTTCACCGGATCCGGGTTTGACCTGATGGGCGGCTTCACGTCGATGGCCGCGTTTGCCGCCAATCCGATCTTCCTGCTGGTCATGATGGCCCTGATAATCCCCGGCGACCTGGGTTTTCTGGCCGTGTTCGACGGATTGCGCAGCCGCTCCTGGCCCTACGCCCTGGAATGGCGGTTCCAGCGGGTCGAAACCGCGCTGGTCAATTTCGCCAGCCGCGTGGTTTGGCGGCTCGCCGCGGGCGCCCGCTGGCTGCGCGCGCGCTTCGGCGCCCGGGTCAACGCCCCGCCGGCACCCGAATCCAGGCTCGCTCCGGTCCGCCCGCGCCGTCCGGCCAACATGCGCATGGAGACCAAGCTGATCCTGGCCGGCAACGCCATCTGCTGGCCGCTGGCGGCGGCCGGCTTCCTGATCCTGGAGTGGGGCAATCCCGATACCCTGGGCGCGCTTTCGGCGATCGACCGGGTGTTCAACTCGGCGTTCCATGCGGTCACGTCGCGCAACGCCGGTTTCTCAACCGTCAGCGTCGGGCTGCTCAACGAGCTGACCCTGATCCTGCTGGTGCCCTTCATGGTCATCGGGACCGCCTCGGCGTCGATGGGCGCGGGCTTGAAGATCAACACCGTCGGAGTCCTCTTCGCGACCGCCCTCTCGCGACTTAGGGGACTGCGGCAGACCGAGATCTTCGGACGCAGCATCCCCGTGGACCGGATCTACGTCAGCGTGACCCTGCTGGTGCTGTTCCTGGCTATGGAACTGGTAACCCTACTGGTGGTGCACGCCACGTATTCGAGTCCGGAGCTGGTCAATTCGCTGTTCGATTCGGTCTCGGCGGTCAGCGACATCGGGCTCTCGACCGGCGTGCCGTCGCAGCTCAACCCCGGCGGCAAGCTCTTCATGTGCGTGATCATGTTCATCGCCCGGCTGGGGCCGCTGACGATCGTGCTGGCGTTGCTGAGCCCGCGCATGGTCGATGTCGGTGTCCGGATGCCGGCCGAGTCGTTGCGCGTGGGCTAGCGCGCAAGTCGTAATCGGGCGATTAATCGGCCCCAATCAATACACATATTCGGCCTCGGTCACACGCACACCAAATCGCAGTGGCGAATATAATTACTTAGTAATTACTATGAAATGGAATCCTTGTGAAAACCCGTATCGTACAGATCGGAAACTCGCAGGGTGTGCGAATACCAAAGCCGATCATCGCCGCTGCTGGTCTTGAAGAAGAAGTCGAGTTCCGAATCGTAGATTCGGGGCTGCTGATTGCCAATACCCGACTCCCTCGCGCCGGCTGGGAGGAAGCATCCGCCCGCATGAGCGAGGTCGGTGATGACCGGCTGGTTGATCCGATCGTGGAAAACGAGTTCGATGCAACTGAATGGCGCTGGGATTGACCGGCGCCCGGCGCGGAGATGTCTATTTGATTTCCCTCAACCCGACGACCGGCGGCGAAATGCAAAAAACTCGTCCAGGGTTGGTCGTTTCGCCAAATGAGTTGAATCGTTATTCCCGAACCGTGATGATCGCCCCAATGACGACGGGGAGCCATCCCTACCCGTTCAGAGTGCGCTGCAGATTCGGCGAGAGATCGGGGCACGTCGTCATGGACCAAATTCGCGCAGTCGATACGTCCAGACTCCTCAGGCGCCTGGGCGAGGTAGACCGTGCGACGCTGTCGTCGGCTCTGGCGGTGCTGCGCGAGATGTTTGCCGAATAGGCCGGGTGGTATTCGGAAATTAAGGGCATAACAGGGAGATTCCGCACAAACCAAAAGCCACCGGCCCACATTTAGCAATCAACGTTCGATCCCGGTCGCTCAGATCAGATTGCGGCCGGGTGCGCGGTCTTCGGCTGAGGGAGTAGGGCAGTCAAACCGCTAACTCCGGTTGATCGCAGATTCGTCGGCTAGAGGGTTTGGCCGGGAACTGTGTCTTCGGCCAAGGCGAGCCAGATGGCCTTGCGGCGATTTACGTCGGTCGCCAGCGCGGACTGCAACAGGAATGCCCGCCTGAGCAGCAGCAGCGCCAGGGCCGCCAGGCTGCCGGCCGCGACCGGCGCCGCCGTGCCGGCCAGGGGCGCGAAAACGATCGCCCCGACGACCATGACCAGTACCGTAAACCCCGGTCTGCGCACGGTCAAACCCGCCCCGTACCCGGCGACCGCCCCCAAAACGTAAAGGAGCGTGTTCTCGAAAAACCCGAACGCCACGAACATGCCCGCCAGCACCGCGACACCCCGCCCGGCGGTGCCGAATCCGAGCCACAGCGGCCAGCAGTGCCCGAGGAACGCTCCGACGACCCACAGCACCGGACCCCACTCCGAATTCAATAAGTAGTGCAGCGCCAGCATCGGCAGCGTCGCCTTCAGCATGTCCAGCAGCAGCACCAGGGCGCCCCACAGCTTGCCGACGTGGCGGTAGGCGTTCGAGGCGCCGAGATTCCCGGTCCCCAACCGGCGCAGGTCGCGCCGGCGCCAGCGCCCGACAAGGTGCGCGAATGGAATCGCGCCAACCAGATAGCCGCACAGAAGGGCGGCGATTTCGATCAACTGCGGCCCTCCCGGTGCGGGGCGAACGGCTTCTGCGGCTGGCCGCATCCAATCCGTGGTGGCCTATTCTTGGCTACAGATTCCCCGATGGCCGATTCCAGCGCTCGGGCCGAGCCCGGATCGCGGCGATCCCCGAGATGAGAGCTTGAAATCATGGATCAGATATTCGACGTGGTCGGATCCCTGGTCGGCGGCATCGCGCTGGTCTGGCTCAGCGTGGCGACCGCCCTGCTGGTGGCGACCGTATACCTGCTGGCCCGCGCCCACAACATGGGCACGATCCGCTTCTCGGTTGCCGGGCTGCATCTTGCTTTTGCCCGCCTGGTGTCGCTGGTCATGATCCTGATCACTTTCCTGGCCCTCGTCAAGATCCTTACCGCAGTCCTCTCGCTGCTGTTCGGCGACTCGTTTGCCTACGGCGGCCGATCCGACGTGGACGAGCTCGAGGTGCTCGCCCGCTGGGTCGTTTACGGGGCCCTGGCGGTGGTGATCTACATCTTCATGCTGATCCGCGCCCGGCAGCTGACCGGCGCCCCGCCGGCGCGGTTCATCCGCACCGCGTACCTGATGGTCGCGTCCGGGATTTTCTGCATCACTTCGATCATTTACACGTTCCGCCTGGCCGGTGCGATCATTGACGCGGCCATCGAGTCGGGCGGCGTGTTCGACCGCAGCCCGGCGATCGGGCAGCCGCTGGTGATCCTGGTCGTCGCGGTCGCCTTCTTTTTCATCGCGGGCTTTTTCGCGCGGCGGGACCAGGGCGCCTGACCCGGCCGGCCGCGACGGGGTCCACCGGGCGGTAAGTTACGAGCCCTTCTTCTTAACCAATTACCCCGCAGGTAGATTCTGTGGGCCCGGCCTCAGGCGCTGATCCCCGCGGCTAGACGCGCTCGTACCAGGGCCCACGCTGGCGCAGCGCGACCGGATCCACGTCCGGGATCTGACCCCCGGCGTCGGCGCGGATTCTCTCCATCGCCAGGGCCAGCG
>CAYXKQ010000087.1:0-7458 GCA_964465715.1 uncultured Chloroflexota bacterium | reverse complement strand
GATGCGAGTCGAATGACTCGGCGCAGTTCACAATCGGTTGAAGACGATGTGGCTGACCGGCCAAGGCCCTTATCGACCCTTTAGCCGTATGCGGGGCCTCTCCGGAAGCACCTGGCCGATTCGAGGGTACCGGACCGAATGGACTTGGGCCTCTTCCTGATGCCGCTGCATCCACCCGAGAAACCGACCGCCCAGGGCTTCGACGAAGATCTCGAATTGATCTGTCGCGCCGACGAGCTCGGGTACCGTGAAGCCTGGGTCGGCGAGCACATGACCTCGCGCTGGGAGACGATCGCCGCACCGGATCTCTTTCTGGCCAAGGCGTTCGCGCTCACCCGCAACATCCGCCTGGGGACCGGGGTCTATCTGCCAGCCCTGCACCACCCGGCCGAGCTGGCGACTCGCGCGGCGATGCTGGACCAGCTCTCGCGGGGGCGGTTCAACCTGGGTATGGGCACCGGCTCGATCCCGACCGACCGCCCGTTCATGGGGGTGGATGGGAGTCCGGAGGCGATGCAGGAACGGTTCGTCGAAGGTTTTGAGGTCATTCTGCAACTGTTCTCGGCGACCCCGCCCTGGCGGTACGAGGGCAAGCACTGGACGGTGGAGCTGACGGGCGCCCAGGTTGACCTGGACATGGGATTCCCGATTCGCCCCTACGCCCGCCCGCATCCACCGATCGGAATTCCCGGGTATTCACCCAATTCCGGATCGATGCGCATGGCCGGTCGGCGCGGATACTGGGCGCTCTCGACCAATCTGGCGGCAAACTGGATCCTGGGCACCCACTGGGATGCCTATCGTGCCGGTCTGGCTGAAGGTGGTCACCCCGTAGATCCCGCCGGCTGGCGAGTGGCGCGCGAGGTTTACGTGGCCGACACCGATGAAGAGGCCTTCGACTATGCGATCGACGGGCCGATGGGACGAAATTTCCGGCGCTTCATGATGCCGCTGCTGGTGCGCAACACCCCCGACGGGCTGGGCACATTCAAGGACGATCCGGCAATGCCCGACAGTGCGGTTACGGTTGAATTCCTAGCCCGCAACGTTTGGTTGGTGGGCAGCCCGGAAACCGTCACCGCCAAGATAAACCGCCTCCGCGACACCTGCGGGCGGTTCGGCGTTTTGTTGGCGATGGGGCACGACTGGGAGGATCCCGATCGGGCGATCCACAGCCTTGAATTGCTGGCCAACGAGGTCCGACCCAATGTTGGTTAACCGGGGCACGACAACTCGCAAAGGGCCCGCGTGATGGACGCGGACTGGTCATCTGGGGCGATGCCCCGCGAACTGGAATCGGCGGCCGGCGCGCTTTCGTGGGCCGGCGTCCTGCTCGGAAGCGACGGGAGCTTTAGAGGGGCGGAAGACTCGGTCGGCGCATACTATCTGGCCCCGTTGGCGTTCGCCAATGGCGGGCGAATCGATCTCGCCAACCTGATTTGCGAATACGTGCGCGGACGATTCTTCCGCGACGGCGACATAAACGAGCGCGCCGGCGAACCGGCATCGCCGGTAGCCAATTTCCGCAACGCTTTTTTCGGAATCTCCGCGCAGCGGGTAGGCGTCTGGGACATGGCGATCGCGATCGCCGATGGCCTGGAACGCCGCCAGCATCCGCAACTGGGGGGATTCTCCAACCACAACCTGGGCGACGCTGGCCGGGTCCTCGACGTCGGGTCGAGCGCGGCCGCCCTGCTGTGCCTGTTGACGACCGGACGGCTCGATGCGGCCCGCCGCACTGGAGACTTCATCTGCGAACAGATGATCGAATCCCAGCCCCGGCCGGAGCGCAGGGTTTTGCTGCGAAGGACCTGGGAGGGCGATTGGATCACCCAATTTGCCGAATCCGAAGCGGCGCGACACCGGATTGAACTGGGCGTCCCGGACCAGATCTACTGGTTCCTGGGGATCACCTTGTCTGCGCTGGGGCAGCTGTACATGGCCACCGGCGAGGACCGCTACCTGCGATCGGCGCGCGAGGTCTACGGCTGGGCCCTGGCATGCCACCCGGGTTCCTTCGCCGACCTGACCGCAGCCAAGGTCGGCTGGGGCTCGTCGGTCATTTTCGCGGCCACTGGCGAAGAGCAGTTCGCGGTGCGGGCCCGCTACGTCAGCCACGTGCTCTGCGCCACCAGGCTGCCCGAAGGCGTGTGGCTGCGCCGCCCGGCGGTTACCAGGCTGAACGATCAGGATGTGGCCACCTCCCTGGACACGACCCTGGAGCGGGTCTGCTGGCTGATCGAGATTGCCCGCAACCTGCAGCTGCAGTCCGTGGACTCCGCGGCGTGAAAGCCACGGTCCGGATGGGAGTGGTCGGCCTTGGCGCCGCCGGTATCCGCCACGCGCGCGCCTGCCGTCTGACTCCGGTCTGGTTTCCCGACTCGCATGCGACCGTCCGGCGCCGGGTCTGTGCGGACGTTGACCCCGCGGCCGCCGCGCGGGCGGCCGATCAACTGGGTTTCGAGCGCTGGACTACCGACTGGCGGGACGTGATTTCCGATCCGGCTGTCGACGCGATTGCGGTCGCTACGCCGAACAACTCGCACCTTGAGATCATCGAGGCCGCCGCCGCGGCCGGCAAGCATGTATTGTGCGAGAAACCGGTTGGGCTGAATCCGGCCCAGACCGCCGCCGCCGCCGCCGCCATCGAAAGCGCCGGGATCATCTTCATGGTCGGCTACAACTACCGCTGCATTCCGGCACTGGCCCGGACCCGTACCCTCATCGAATCCGGCGAGATCGGCCCGCCGACGCATTACCGGGGGCGGTATTTCACTGCCAGCGGAACCGGTTCGGCGACTCCGTTGAGCTGGCGTCATCGGCGCTCGGTTTCTGGATGGGGCGCGCTGGCCGATCTATTGCCCCACGTGATCGATACGGCCCAGTTCCTTTTTGGTCCGATCACCGGGGTCGTGGCCGACAAGCAGACTTTCGTAGGGCAACGTCCGACGACGGAAACTGGGGGAGGCCCGGTCGGAACCGGAGCGGTGGAGAACGAGGATTACGTGTCGGCCCTGGCCCGCTTTGCCAACGGCGCCCAGGGCACCCTCGAGGCCTGCCGGGTGATTTGCGGCCCCACCAACGAAATGGCGTTTGAGCTAAACGGCAGTGCCGGTTCGGTCAAGTGGTCGCTGGAGCGCATGCACGAGCTTGAAATCTACACCGATACGGGCATCGCCCAGGGCTATGCGCAAGCGTTCGCAAACGCCGGCGACGGCGTCCACGCCAACTTCAATCCGGGTGCCGGAAACGGGCCCAGCCTGATGGATCTGAAAGCGATCGAGCTTCACAATTTCCTCTGCGCAATTCTGGGTCGGGGCCCCGCCTCGCCCGGCATTGCGGCCGCGTTGGCGGTGGCCCGGGTACAGGCGGCGATTGCACGATCGTGGACCAGTGGGACATGGGAACGGGTTGGCTCCTTCGATTGCCCCCAGGCTGCGCCATCGCGCCGAAGATCAATGAAAATCTGACCGAGTCGCGCCGGCCGCACGAGTTGGCCAGGACGCCCCGTCGGGGATGTAGCTCAGCTGGAAGAGCGCTGCCTTTGCAAGGCAGAGGTCAGGGGTTCGAGCCCCCTCATCTCCACCCCCGCACCCGCGGCCGGAGTCTGATTCGTGCGCAGCGAGAACCCCGGAGGACGATAGACGTTTTCCCGGCCCGAACCCCGCCACCGGCCCTGAAAAATAAGAGGAGGCCATTGCAATTGCCCGAAATCGGTCCCGAGGCCGCCTAGTTGGAGCTCGTCCGCCTGGCCAGCGCCATCTGCATATCGCTCTTTGCGGTCCTGGCCGTCGGCTTGGCCGGAATCGCCGCCAGCGGGGGGCCGAACATGTCCCCCGACCAGTACGTTTTCATGGTGCTGCTGAACCCGTTCGCCGGGTTGTTGATGGCCGCGGCGGCCTGGGCGGCCGTCACCCGCCGGATCCATCACGGCATGATCCGCCTGGGCATGGCCCTCTCGGCGCTTTCGGTGGCCATGGCGATCCGGTTCGCAATACTGATCGCCGACGGGGAAATTCCGGGGCTGGCCGACGCGCCTTTGATCCTGGCGACCGCGCCGATCCTGGGGCTCGTGTGGGGCTCGCTGGAACTGCTGGCGCGCTGGCGCCAGCCGTGACCCGGTTGGTTCAGCCGTCTCGCCGGAGCCAGTCGATGTCGGCCAGGAAATCCACCAGCTCACGACTGACTTGTTCGGCCGCCTCCTGCTGGACCCAGTGCCCCGCCCCGGGGATAAGCGAGACTCCGCGCAGATCGGTGCAAACCCGCGACTTCAGGCGCTCCAGGGCGCCGGGTCGTTGGTAGACACCCCAGTCGGCGGCCCCGGCTACAAAGAGACAGGGGACCTGCACGCGGACCCCGGCAAATAGCTGCAGCTCCCTGGCCACTTCCGGGCTGGCGCCACAACGGTACCCGTTTAGCCCGCCCTGGAACCCGGATCGGGCGTATTCGGCCGCATACACCGCCAGATCATCGTCCGGCAGCCAGCGGCAGGCGGCGACCTGGGCCGGGGTCGGCATTTCCGCGGCCACCGTTTCGGCCATGGTCCGACCTCTGTCCATCACGTAATAGCGGGGCATCTTGGCCACTTCCTTGGCGGTCCAGGCGGCCAGCTGGAACGGCTTGTTCTGCGAATGGTCGCCGCTTTTGAAGTGGTAGTAGCCGCGCAGGAATGCGTGCAACCCCTGGAGACTGTCGAGCATTTCGGCGTTGGCGCGCCGCCTCCGGTAGTAGTACTGGTAATGCAGCCGCGGCGGGTCGAGCCGGGCCAGGGCCGGGGTTATCTCCTCGACCGGGTTGGACGGTTCAACGACCCGATCGGGCGACCCCGGGAAAGGCCCGCTCATGTGAACCAGGCCCGGAAAACGATCGGGCCGCGCCAGCGCCGCCCACCCGGCCACCGTGGTTCCGAAATCGTGCCCGATCAATACCGCCCGCCGGCGTCCCAGGCGGTCCAGCAGAGCCAGGATGTCGCGGACCAGGTTGAGCGGGTAGTAGGGTCGCAGGTCGTCGCCGTATTCGACCTGGGCCGGCCCGGTGCGCCCGTAACCGCGCAGGTCCGGCGCGACGGCGTAATACCCCTCCGCGGCCAGCGCCGGCAGAATGCGTCTCCACGAGAATGCAATCTCGGGAAATCCGTGCAGCAGCAGCACGCAGGCCCGTCCCGGTTCGTTGGCGCCAGACTCGAGCAAGTGCATGCGCAATCCGTTGACGCCGCCCAGGATGCGCGTCCGGATCCCGTCATCCAGTTGCCGGCTCTGCAGCGGCCCGGGCATCTGGAGCTGCGCGTGGTGATACTCGTTTCGCAATGCCTGATCTCCTTGTGTGCGCCCTCAATATAGGGGTACCGCCGGTCCTTGAGCAGGATTTGCGCGGGCCGGACCCGGGAGGTCTCCGGAGGTGAACAGTTACCCGGCCGCGCTGGCCGCGCTGCGACGTTCCTGGTTGGTGGGAGCGGTCTTGGCGGCGGCGGCGCTGACCCGCCTCGTGGCGCTGGGCGACCGGGCGTTTCACCACGACGAGTCGATCCATGCCGTAACCGCCCTGGAACGGCTCGAGAGCTTCGTCTATCTCTACGATCCGCTCTACCACGGACCATTCCTGTATTTCGCCAATGCGCTCATTTTTCAGGTGGCCGGGGATTCAGACTTTTCGGCGCGCCTGCTGCCGGCCCTGGCCGGAGTCGCATTGCTGCTGGCGGTGCCTTGGCTGCTGCGTGATTTCCTGGGACGCTGGGGAACCCTGCTGGCGATCGTGATCCTGACCTTGTCGCCGGCGTTCCTCTACTATTCGCGATTCCTGCGCAATGACATCTACATCGCGCTATTGACCCTGGTCGCGATGGGTTCGCTGCTGCGCTATCTCGAGCGGCCGCAGCGTCGCTGGGTCTTGCTGGCCGCCGGCGCCCTGGGCCTGGGCGTGGCAACCAAAGAGAACACTTACATCACCGGCTTCATCTTCGTCACCTTCCTGGCCGTTTTGAGCGGGGCGCTGATTGTGGCCACGATTCGTTCCCGCTCCGGACCGGCGCCCGCCTGGACCGACCCCATTGCCGCCGCCGCAGCCCGGTTGATCTCCGATCGCGTCGGTTTGATCTGGGGGCTGGCCCTTCTGGTCGGGATTCCGGCGCTCCTATTTAGCTCATTTCTGCTCAACCCTGAGGGATTGGTCGATTCGATCCGCCGCTCGGTAACCGTCTGGGCGCAGGTGCACGAGTCCGAGCGGGTGAATCAGCCGTGGTTTTTCTACCCTGGCCTGGTCCTGCTGCTGGAAATGCCGGCGGCGGTGCTGGGCGTGGTCGGCCTCATCCGGGCGCTGCGGTCCCCGGACTTGTTCGGCGCGCTGCTGGTCTGGTGGGCGGCGCTTTCGTTTCTTATATATTCGGCCGCCGGCGAGAAGGCCGCCTGGCTGGTCTTGCATCCACTTTTGCCGCTGTGTCTCCTGGCGGCGCGCTGCGGCGGCGATTGGATTGCCGGCAGTTGCGGCCGGCGGCGCATCCTGGCGGCCGGAGTCATCGCCGTGCTGCTTGTCATAAGCGCCCGTCACGCGCTGGCGACCTCGTACTTGTACGGGGATGTACCCCGTACGCCGCTCGTGTACACCCAGACTTCGCGCGACATGCTGGCAGTACTCGACATAATCGAAGGGGCCGGCGATATTTCCGGATCGGGGCGCGAGCTGCCGATCCTGGTCGATTCGACCGCCCATTGGCCTCTAGCCTGGTACCTGCGCGATCACCCCGGGGCAGTCTTTGGCAACGGTCCGGGTCATGTTGATCCGGGCCGCTACGCAGTCATGATCCTGGACCCGGCGACGGTGGCGGTGACCGGCTTCTGGCCGGAGCAATACGCGGCCCGGTATCTGCATCTGCGCGAGTGGTATCCCGAGCAGATCTATCAGAACTGGCGCTTGGGCGATCTGGGACGCATGTTCACCGATCCGTCCGGCTGGCGGCGGCTCTGGCGTCAGTGGGCTATGCACGAGACGCCGGTGCCGATTGGATCGACCGATGTCTACGTATTCATCAAGCGGGCGTACGCCGACGCGCCGCCGGCGATGGCACCGGGCCACACTCACGGTTAGCTGGTTGCGAAGCCCGGTCGGCAATAAAAGAAACCCCCGGCAACGACCTATCTTCCCGGACAGTTTCCCGTCAAGTATTGTCGGCGCGGGAGGGCTTAACTTCCGTGTTCGGAATGGGAACGGGTGGGTCCCCTCCGCTTGGTCACCGAGGGATTTCTTACTAAGTTTTTTAAGTCAATGGTTCGTGCAACAACTCCAGATTTGCCGTCCCGAGGTCCGGAAAAATCTCAAGACCTCGTCCGTTAGTACCGCTCGGCTAAAGCTGTCACCAGCCTTACACCTACGGCCTATCAACCACATAGTCTTTGTGGGGACTTACTTGCTCAACGCACTGAGAGATCTAATCTTGGGCAGGGCTTCGCACTTAGATGCTTTCAG
>CAYXKQ010000086.1:1526-7506 GCA_964465715.1 uncultured Chloroflexota bacterium | reverse complement strand
AGGCGGCCGAGGAGAGGCTGGTCCAGGCGCGCGCCGACCTGGCCGAAGCCGGGCGGCGATTGGTGATTTTCGAGGACTATTTGCGCCAGTGTTCGCCCGCCTGAATGAATAAATAGAAAAAATAGGCTCCAACCTGTTAAATTACTCGGGTGCCCTGAATAGGCCGGGCTTCATCCGGCCGTAGACGCCTGGGCCGCCGTTGGCGGCCGGGCAGCCTCAAAGGAATCTCGATGCGACGGATGAATCGCCGCCGAATAATTGCGGCCGCCCTCGGCGCAAGCTCGGCGGGGCTGCTTTGGGCTTGTGGCGAAGAGCCGGCGGACCCCGTCCCGGCGCCTGCCATCGCCCCTCCCCCGGCCGCCGCTCCGGCTTCGACCCCGGCACCCGAGGTGGCCGAAGCACCCGAACCGGCGCCGGTCCGGCAGTCGCTGCTGCTTTACTCGGGTCGAAATGAGGACCTGGTCGGACCGTTGATCGAGCGGGCGCAGGCCGAACTGGGTGTGGAAATCGGAGTGCGCTACGGATCTTCGGCCGGTCAGGCGGCGGCGATCCTGGAGGAAGGTGATTCCAGTCCCGCCGACCTTTTCTATTCCCAGGACGCCGGATCGATAGGGGCCCTGCAGAAAGCAGGCCAGCTTGCGGACCTGCCGCAATCGGTGCTCGATCTGGTCGACCCGCGGTTCCGATCCCCGGATGGCCAGTGGGTCGGAATTTCGGGGCGCGCGCGGGTGTTCGTGTACAACACCGAACTGATCTCAGCCGATGAATTGCCGCAATCGGTTACCGAATTGACCGATGCGGCCTGGGCGGGACGGACCGGCTGGGCGCCCGGCAACGGTTCGTTTCAGGCCTTTGTTTCGGCAATGCGCGAACTGCACGGCGAGGATGCCACCATCGAGTGGCTAAAGGGCATGGATGCCAACGATACCCGCGTGTACCCGAAGAACACCCCGATCGTGGAGGCCACCTGCCTTGGCGAAATCGACGGCGGACTGGTCAACCACTACTACCTGCTGCGGCGCCTGGCCCAGGATCCCGATCTGCCCTGCGCAAATCACTTCTTCGCCGACGGTGACGTCGGTAACCTGATAAACGTGTCCAGCGCCGGCATCGTCAAATCGTCGCAATCGCCGGGTGCTGCCGCGGACCTCATCGGCTACCTACTTTCGGCTCCGGCGCAGTCCTATTTCCGTGACCAGACGTTTGAATACCCGCTCGCGGCTGGGATCGAGCCGGATGCGACGCTGCCGCCGCTGGATTCGGTTCAGGGACCAGATTTCGACCTCGGCGACATGGACGACCTCGACGGCACCCTGGCCCTGCTCGAATCGGCGGGCCTGTTCTGATCACCTGAACGCGGGCAGGCAATAGCGTTTGCTGGCCGGCGTCCTGAAGCTGATCGGCCGTGCGCCGCTACTGCTGCTGGCGGCATTCCTGGCCGTCCCTCTGGGGTATCTCCTGCTGCGGGCCCTGGGCGGATTCGAGGCCGGCCGAACGTTGCTGCGGCTGCGGACCCTGGAACTGATCGCCGACACCGTCCTGCTGGCGCTGCTGGTGACGATTCTTTCGGGAATCCTCGGTATCGCGCTGGCCTGGCTGGTGGCGCGGGCAAGGGTCCGGTTTGCCCGAATCTGGCTACTGCTGCTGGCGGCCCCGATCGTAATACCCAGCTACGTCAGCGCATTCGCCCTGATCGCGTTGTTTTCCCCGCGCGGCCTCATTGCCGATCCCCTGACCCTGCTGCTGGGCGTGGAGCGCCTGCCACCGGTGGCCGGACTGCCGGCGACTGTTTTTGCGATGACGACGATCTGTTATCCATACGTGCTTTTGCCGACGGTGGCGGCCCTGCACCGCACCAATTTCCAGCTCGAGGAAGCTTCCCGGGTACTCGGCAAGAGTCAATCAGAGACCCTGCGGCGAATCCTGTTTCCGCTGGTGGCCCCCAGCGCGGCGGCCGGCGCTTTGATCGTGGCCCTCTATTCGATCGGCGATTTTGGCGCGGTCTCGCTGCTCGATTACGACGCGTTGAGCAGCGCCATCTACGCCCGCTACGAATATTCCCTGGACCGCTCGGCCGCAGCCTGGTTCTCGCTGCTGCTGGGGGCCGGCGCGTTGGGCCTGGTGATGCTCGAACTCTGGGTTCGGAACCGACGGCCGGTCGGATGGGACGCCGCCGCGACCCTGCGGCCCCCGGCCCCGGTGCCGCTGGGTGTTTGGACGGTGCCGGCTTACCTTTTCATGACGCTGGTGGTGCTGTCCTCGCTGGCCATGCCCCTGAGCATGCTTGTCTATTGGACCAGCCAGGGGTTTAGGGACGGGTTGGAACTCGTCGAACTCGGCCGGCAGGCGGGGGGGACCGTCGTCGTGGCGCTGGCCGCCGGGGGGATCTGCGCCCTTCTTGCCGCACCGGTATCCTGGCTGCGGTTGCGCCGCCCCGGAGCCCTCATAAGGGTCGTGGGATCCCTCGCCGCGGTAAATTACGCCATTCCGGGGATCGCGCTTGGCCTGTCACTGGTGCTGCTGGCCAGCCGTTGGACTCCGTGGGTCTACCAGTCGCTCGGGCTGCTGGTGATCGCCTATTGCCTGTACAGCCTGCCGCTGGCCCTGGGCGCCGCCCGGTCCAGCCTGGCCCAGGTGGGCGAACAGCTCGAGGAAGCGGCCCGGGTTCTGGGCAGGTCTTTGCCGACCGCGCTCTGGACCGTGACCCTGCCGCTGGCCAGGCCGGGGCTGCTTGCCGGCGCCGGACTTGTCTTCTTGACGACCGCCAAGGAACTGCCGATCACGTTGCTGTTGCGTCCGACCGGATTCGACACCCTGGCGATCGAAGTCTGGACCTCGGTGGAGGCCGGCTACCTGGGCGCGGCAGGGCAGGCCGGACTGCTGCTGGTGATCCTGGCCCTGCCGCAAATCGGGCTGGTGCTGGCCGGGATCCGCAGATGATCAACGCCAGCGTTGCCGCGCGCGGCCTGCGCAAGGCATTCGGCGATGTAAAGGTCATCCAGGGCGTGGATCTGACTCTGGCGCCCGGCGACCGGCTATCGATCATGGGGCCGTCGGGGTGTGGAAAAACGACCCTGCTGCGCCTGCTGGCCGGACTCGAACGCCCCGACGAGGGCACGATCGAAGTGTCGGGCCGGCCGGTTGCCGGACCCGGTCTGCACCTGGCGCCGGAGCGGCGAAGGGTGGTGCTGGTGTTCCAGGACCTGGCGCTGTTCCCGCACATGACCGTTTCCCAGAACGTCGCCTTCGGCCTGCACAGGGGAACAACGCTGAGTGTCGAGGATCTAATCGAGCGGGTCTTCCTCTCGGGGTTGGGCGAGAGGTTTCCGCACGAACTATCCGGCGGCCAGCGCCAGCGGGCCGCGATCGCGCGGGCCCTGGCCTGCGAGCCCGAGCTGGTCCTGCTGGATGAGCCGTTCGCGAACCTCGACGTGTTTCTGCGTTCGCGGATTCGCGGGCAGGTGCGCGACATATTGGCCGAGGCCGGCGTGGCCAGCCTGTTGATGACCCACGATCTGGCCGACGCGCTGGGTTTTTCCGAAAAACTGGGCGTGATGATTCGCGGTCGCCTGGTCCAGTCCGGGTCTCCCGATCACCTCTACCAAAACCCGCTGACTCCGGAAGTGGCCGGTCTGCTGGGGAACATCAATCTGGTCCCGGCGACCGCCCGCGGATATGTGGCCGATTGCGAGATCGGCCAGATCGCACTTGGCGCCGAATACCACGGCAGGGTGCTGCTGGCGCTGCGGCCCGAATCATTGATTGCCGGCGCCGCCCCGCTCGGCCCGGCTCGGGTAGTGGAAATTGAATTCGGCGGCGATCACACACTGGCGCGGGTACAACTCCGCTCGGGCCGAACGCTCACGGTTTGGGCGCAGCCCGAATCCCAGCTGGAGCCCGGATTGAGCGTGGCCCTTTCGGTGCGCGGAACCGCGACTGCCTTCCCATTGGTCTAGACGCCGGGAAGACTTGGCCTAAACACCGGCCGCCCGGCGCCCCTGATCGAGCAGTGCCGCAAGGTCTTCCGGCGAAGGCGCCTCACCGTACACGCGCAACAGGGGCTCGGTGCCGGAAAAGCGGATCAAGACCCAGGAACCGTCCGCGAGAACGTGCTTGTATCCGTCCCCGGAAAGCCGGGTCACGACCTGCTGTCCGATCAGGCGGCCGGGCTGCCAGCTCTCGACCCGTTCCAGGATCCGGGACCGGGCGGAGGGGTCAAACTGCAGGTCGTAGCGGGTGTAGTGGTAGGTTCGGCCGAGCTCGGCGAATAGCTGCTCGACCAGCTCGCTCGGCCGGGCCGAGCGGCGTCGCATGAGCTGCAGAAAAGCAAGGCCCGAGAACATGCCGTCGCGTTCGGGCATGTGGCGGGCGAAAACATATCCGCCGCTCTCTTCCCCGCCCAGGGCGGCGCCGACCTCCAGCATCTTGGGCGCGACGAATTTCATCCCCACGCCGGTCTCGTACACCGGCTGGTCGTAGCTGGCCCCCAGGGCGTCGAGCATCGCCGACGTGGTCAGCGTGCGCACCAGCGGGCCGGCAGTCTCAGGATCGGTGAGCACACCCCAGGCCAGCAGCGACATGACCCGCAGCTGATCCACGAACGCCCCGTGTTCATCGACGATCCCCAGGCGGTCGCCGTCACCGTCGTTGAGTATCCCGACCGCGGCCGAATTGCCGATGACCGCCCCTTGGCCGACCCGGCAGTGCGGCGGAATCGGTTCCGGTCTGGACAGCCCCGGGAAGCGTGGATTGCGTTCGCCGCGGACCTCGATCAGCCGGGCGTCGACGCCGGCGCGGGCAAACGCGCGCGCCAGGTATCCGGCGCCCGACCCGAACATCGAATCGACCACGAACGGTCCGACCTGGGCAAGATCGGCAAGATCGAAGGCTCTCTGCAGCGAGTCAAGGTACTCCGGGCCGGGATCGAACTCTGCGATCAGGGGGTCCCTTCCGACGTCCGATTGGGAGATTGCCCGGTACTCTCCGGCGCGCTCGGCGATTGCCGCCTCGACCAATTGCAACTGCGACGGGGGCAGCGCCGCGCCGGTTGGATCGCGCAGCTTGATCCCGTTGTCGGCGGGCGGATTGTGTGAAGCGGTCACGATAACCGCTCCGGCCGCCGGCATGATCCCGGCGGCATAGGCGATTGCCGGGGTGGGTGCGGGGCCGGCGGTCAAGCGGCACGAAATCCCGTTGCCGGCCAGGACGCGGGCCACGCACAGCGCGAATTCATCCGAACCGAACCGGTGGTCGTAGCCGACCACAACCGGTCGGCCAAGGTCCCAGCGTTCGGCGGCGTAATCGGCGACTCCCTGGGCCACTCGGGCGACGTTGCGGAACGTGAACTCGCCGGCTATGCGGGCGCGCCAGCCGTCGGTTCCGAACTTGATCTGGTCTAGGTCGGGGGCGCTCACGGGCGGTCTTTCCTCAGGGCTTGATGGATGGGATGGATTCTTCGTCCGGGTTTTGGCCTTCGCGCGTGTGCGCAAGTGCGTCGTCCACGCTTTGGCGCAGGTTGATTTCGGGCCGCCAGCCGCAGTCGCGGCGAAGGCGTGAGCAGTCGCCTTCCAGGAAAGGCAGTGCCGAGGCAGGGTGCGCGGCGCCGGTGTCCACTTCGACGATTACGCCGGCCTGGTCGCGGAAGTAAGCCACCAGCTCTGCCATCTGGATCGCGTTTCCCGAGCACACGTTGTAGATCCGGCCGGGTTTGCCCCGGGCCACGATCGCCCGGTAGGCGCGGACGACGTCGCGCACGTCGGTAAGGTCGCGCCAGTCATCCAGCGATCCTAGGACCAGCCGGGGCCGGGCGCGGCCGGCGCCGATAGCGGCGACCGCGCGCGTCAACTTGCCCGGCAGAAAGTCGGCGCTCTGACCCGGACCGAGGTGGTTGAACGCGCGCGCTACGTGCACCCTCAGCTCCGCGCCCGGCGCGCCCAGGACGGCCAGTTCGGCGGCCCGTTTGGTGGCCCCGTAGCAATCG
>CAYXKQ010000086.1:0-1426 GCA_964465715.1 uncultured Chloroflexota bacterium | reverse complement strand
GCCGGGGTGGGGAGACTGTCGATCTGGGACTGCAGGTCGCGAACGGTGGCTTCGAGAGCGGCCACCCGGTCCTCGACCAGAACGTCATTGGTTTCGGACTCGGCCTGGGTCTCGCAGGCGGTCACCAGGACCGCCGCCATCGCCATCCCCAGCACGACTCCCAGGAGCCGACCGCGCAGCGCAGATTTGAGCATCAGTTAGCTCCTTCGAATAACGATTTGAGACGAATTACGCCCTGGTGGGGACTGGAAAGTACCCGCTCGGACAGCCCCGGTGGCAGCTTGGCGATGGCCCCGGTCATCGAATACTGGGCCAGGATCACAACGTCGCACTCGGCCGCCAGGGCCGTGGCCGCATCGGCCACCAGCTGGTCGGCCCGGTCGGTGTCGCCGGCTTTTAACGCGGCAAACGATTCGCCGCAGAGTACCGAAGAGATCTTGATCTGGCGCCCGGCCGCCGCCGCCCCAAGAGCCTGTTCGGCGGTGGTGACCGCCGAGGGAACCGTCGCCACCACACCGACGTGGGTGCCGCGCTGCAGGGCCGCATCGATGAGGGCGTCGTCGGCCCGGAAGAAGGGCACATCGACCAGTTCCCCGAATCCGGCCGCCGCCGGTCCGAAGCTCGAGCAGGTAAGCAGGACCGCGTCGGCCCCGGCGGTCTCGCCGTAACGGACCAGGCTGGCCAGCCGGTCGAGCAGTTCGGGTGCCACCCGGCCGCCGTTGGCACCAAGGTCGGACAGCAGCGAGTCATCCAGAATGTTGGACAGTTGTGCTTCCGGGTAGAGCTCGGCGAACGCCTGGTTGATGGGCTCGACCGCCAGTTCGGTGGCGTGCACGAGCGCTATTCGGGCGGGCAATTCGTTACCGGCTAGATACGGCGAGGTGAAAGACGATATGTCATTGCAAATTTTATTGGCCCTCCCAACAGCGCGCGTGCGCGGCCCTTAAATGGCGCCTGCCCGCCCGCTGGGAGCGCACGTCTCGGCGACAGCCGCCAACAACTTCGGATTGGAACGCATTGCCGAACTGGGAATCGACTGCGCACAGGTATTCGGCACCAACAAGATGCAGTGGAAGGCCCGGACCTACAAACCGGAGCAGATCGCGCGCTTTCGGCGAGTGGCCGCCGACGCCGCGGTTGGACCGATTTATTCGCACGGGATCTACCTGGCAAATTTCGGCTCGCGCGAAGCCAACCCGCCGGTCTGGGAAAAGTCGATCGCCGCCACAATCGCCGGGCTCGCGATCTGCGACACTCTCGGGCACGAGGGCCTCATAGTCCACCTGGGAAGCAACTACGGGCTTGGATTCGAAGGCGTCCTGGACTCGGTCGTGGACGCCCTGGGCCGGGTGCTGGCCGAGCACCACGGGTCGGCCCGGTTGATCCTGGAGAACTCCGCCGGCAACACCCGCATCATCGGCGGGGA
>CAYXKQ010000085.1:5202-7625 GCA_964465715.1 uncultured Chloroflexota bacterium | reverse complement strand
CGCGCTTCACGGGTGGCTGAGACGACTCCGCCTTCGGGGGCGTCGAATACGATCACGCCCACCGGCGAAGTGTCGATCAGGGATTCAAGCTCCAACCGCGATCGCCGCTCCTCGCGGTAGCGATGGGCGTTGGCGATCACCAGCGCCGCCTGGGAGGCGAACATGACCAGGATCTCTTCGTCCGCGGAGCTAAATTCCGGCGCGTCCTGCTCCCGGCCCAGGTAAATCGTGCCCACCAGTTCGCTCACGTGAATGATCGGCGCCAGCAGAAAAGGACCAACCGATGCCGACACCGGTAGCTCGGGCAACCCGCGCGATCGCAGGTGATCCTGCACATCCGCAAAGCGCAGCGGGTCGCGGGTGCGCCCCAGGTACTCGTAGACCGGGAATCCTTCGGTGAAATCCCAGAGTTCGCTGGCTTGTTCGGAGTTCAATCCGGCGACCAGGTAGACTCCCGGCCGGCCGTTTTCGCCGAGCATGGTGATGCCGCCGTATTTGGCGTCGGTCAGGTCGCACGCCGAATCCAGCACCCCCTGCAAAACCGATTCAACCTCAAGGCTCTCGTTGATGCGTAGGCTGGCCCTGCTGAGGCGCGAGAGGCGGTCGCGCAACGAGATGTCGCGGGATTCGCCGCGTTCGGGCCGGTTCATGTTCTCAGGTGGCCGGGGGCCGGGCGGGCCGGTGGCCGGTTGCGGGCGGGCGTCGTGTGCATTTGGTTCGCGCGATATGCCAACGTATTGAATCTGACTGGTTGCCACAATTTTGCAATACGTACGTGAGAGATTGGACGGTCTTGGAACAGAGTTGGTCAATGTGCGTGCGATAAAGCCCCGGTCCGGAACAACATTCAGGGACTCTCCCGGATTCCCCGGTGGCGACCAATCTACCCGCCGAGGTGAACCGGATTGTTCCGTCTTCCAGGGCAATCGGCACCGCGCCGGCAGAACATCGATTTGCGCCGCCCGCCTCGGTAACTCCCCAGCCATCGGGACTCGTCATCCCTACCGGTGTGAATGCGCACCCCGCAAAGGCGCACTGGACCGTCGCCAGCAACAGCCGGCGGTCCCATTCGTGGCTTGCAGGATCCTGAATTTCATCGAAAAACCCCGTCTCAATCCCTTGCGGGCGGCATCTGCGAGTGTGTGTAAAACGAGCGACGCAAATGGCGCAGCCGTGTAAGACAGAGGCAATCGGCGGCGGTTCCGAGGTTTCTGCCCGCCTGAAAGCGGGGCCATCCGCGAGGAGAATTCAGCCGTGTCGCGCGGTGGTGAGCAACCCGGGATCTCCTCTGACGGGCGTTCCCGGCGGCAGTTGGCCGGCCGCAGCCCGGAGACCGGGGGCCGCCGGGGAATGACTGGAGGTCGGCGAATCCGGTTGGCGTGTGGCGTCGACCTGGCCCGGGCTAACCGTTTCGTGGCGATTCCGGGCCAGCGACCGCCTCGCTTCAGCTCAGCGGAATTGCCAATCGGGCGTCCAACTTGCATCGGCCGTTCGTTTCGTGGATCGGTCTGCGATCAGGTCGCAGGCGAACTCGCACGGGCCGGAAGGTTTCAAGGAGTAATGCCGGGCCCGGACTTGAGCGGGAGCGCTACCCACAGGGGCGCCTGCCGGCAAGTGTCTCCGGCTTGAGTGAGCTCCGGCGAACGTGGTCCACCCGTCCACGTCAGATGCGCTGATGGCCTGCTCCCCGTAGTCGCGAGAAGTTCCGGCCCGCCTGTCCGCGTCCTGGCCGCGACGACGTCGGTCACTCGAACCGCAAGCACGGGATCGGCGGGCTCGGGCCGCCGGTGCAGGATCTGGCGCCGCGTGATGGAGCCGCCGTCAGCCGGTTTCTCCCCGCGCGGGTTTATCGACCGGTCGGTATTCGCCCGGGTGGGTGCCGATGGATGACTCGCCCCGGATTGAGGATTTGCGTTAAGGCGCCGGGTAAACGATCTCGGCGGCCGCGGCATCGGTTGGCGCGACCACCAGGATTTCTTGGCCCTGGATCTGGACCAGGCCCATCAACCGGACCGCGTTCCTGCCCTGCTCATCGAATCTGATAGGGCCGAAGAACGTGTCGATTTCCAGGTCCCGCAAGGCCCCCCGGACTGCTGATTGGTCCAGTGAGCCGGCGGTCTCGATCGCGTGCTGTAGGGCAATGGCCGCGGCGGTCGAACCGGCCGCCTGGTAGGTCGGATCCCGTCCCCACAGGGCGCGGAAGCGATCGGCATAGTCGCCCGCCGACCCCAGTCGGTCGCCGACGTATCCCATTGAGGCTTCCCACTGCGTCGGCCCGATGACGTATTCGGCGTCGGGGCCGAGCATTGCAACCAACGCCGGATTACTGGGCCCAACCGTAATGACCATCGCCCCGGGCCGGAAATCAAGGTCCCTGGCGGCCCGAAGAAAGAGGATCGCATCGTTGAAATGTCCACCGCCGA
>CAYXKQ010000085.1:0-5192 GCA_964465715.1 uncultured Chloroflexota bacterium | reverse complement strand
GAAGACGTCCGGATCCAATTCCTTCGCATCTGCGACGATCGCGGACAGGTCGGCCGAGCCCTGTGGATAGTCGTCCACGGCCAGGACCGCGAGCCCATACTCATCGGCCCAGCGCCGGGCTCCATTGGCTACGCTCGCGGCGAACGTCGTGTCGGCGTGTGCGATCACTACCGATGCGGCGCCCTCGGCCGCCAGCAGCTGCAGGGCCGAGCGGGTGTATTGCGCGGCCGGGGTCTGGACCGCGAAATAGTTCTGAAAGCCCTGGGTGAAGAGACTGTCGGCGCCCCCGCTGGCCGTAACCAGGACCCGGTCATTGGCCTCGGCGACCTCAATCGCGCTCTGGGTCAGGCCGGAACTGTAGGGCCCGAGCAGGAAATCCACCTCGTCCTCATTGATGAGTTTGTCCACCAGCGACTGCGTGGCCGACGCCTCGCCGGCGTCGTCGTACAACACCAGTTCCACCCGGTAGCGTTCGTCGCCGACCATCAGGCCGCCTCCTTCGCCATTTATCCAGTTGGACCATAGCCGGTAGCCGCGTCGCACGGCGTTGCCTTCCTCGACGAAGCGGCCGGTCTCGCTGACCGCGGCGCCGATCCTAATTACCAAACTGGCGTCGGATTCCCAATCGAACCGCTCGCCGACCGCGCGCTGCTGAAGTCCCTCCGCGCCGGCAACCCAGGTCCGGTGACCGTCGGTAAAGGATGTGTGGTTATCCGCCTTGCGCCAGAGCAGCACGCCGCCCGTGGTCCGCTGCCTGGTAATCCCGTCGGACGGGTCGTGCTTTTCGTTCTCCAGGCAGGCGCCGACAGTCTGCGGGGCGCTGGATCTGAGCGCGGCGAATCCCAGCACGAATTCGCAGTCGGCTGCGTCCGCCCGCCCGACGCCAATCGCGAACACGCCGGCCAGCGAGAAAAGGAGCAGGGCAAGCATCCGCGCCAGCGGCGTGGGGCGGCCGGGCGCAGCCAAAGCTCCGAAACCGGCATCAGTTGGAATTGGACGCATGCGCAGGGCCTCTTCTGATCTGCTACCGGGAATTTTTTCGGCGTCGGCCTAAGCACGAAATGCTATTCGTCGGCCATCGCTTGAGCTGCCGCTTTTCTGCGGAGGTCGGACAGCGGCGCGCCGCGCCGATTCCGAACCCGAGTTATGTTACGGCAACGCGCGTGTGCCAGCTGCCACGGGTATCCGAGTCTGCTCCCTGCCCGGTTGAAACCGCGCGCGACCGGGAACGCGCTCAAATCCAGGTGATGCCTGGCTTGGCGAAACCGCCCGGTGGTAAGGGAGCGAAGGCGACCGGGTTGGGACCTTCGCCAACGCCGCGCCGGATCCGTAAAGGCAAGTGCGCGGCCAGCGCCAGGTGCGCGCCGACTTCCAGGACCGCTGCCGCATCGGTCAACCCGAGCAGGACCGGTAGCGCTGTGGCGAGATTAAATTCGCCGACGCCAACCTGCCGGCTCTGATAAGAGTTCGGGGAAGCTGCCGCCAGCCCCGCAAGTGCGATCGATGCCGGCGCGCACGCCGGGCCGCCGAATAGTGCCTGTGCCCAATGCGGCTTGGGTTCGCAGCAGCGCCATCGCCGGTTGGATCTGCGCCAGGGCGACCGCCCGGACATTGGCGCTTCCGGGCTCGGCGAATAACCGCGGCGCCGGCCGTCTCATGGCCGCCAGGATCTGGGCCGGCGCGTGAGCGGTCAATCCGGTTTTCTAGAAACGGGGCCAACCCGATCCTGGGTCCTGGAAGAACCGGCAGCGCCCGGCAGAAATCACAAGGACCGCGCGATGGAACTTGACCGGTTTCGGGCGCCGTTACTGCTCCGGGGACCGTGCGTTACATCGGTTGTGCGCTGGTCGGGTCGGCTCTCCGCGTTCTGCCCGGCGCGCGATTTCACCGATTAATCCGCCGAATATCCAGCCGTGGACAGGGTACAAACCGTACCAGTAGAGGAGCCCCGGCAAACCCTTGGGGGCGAAGGCGGCCAGCTGCTGCAGCTGCGTCCTGCCCGACTCTGGGTCGCGGACTCCAAACTCCAGCCAAGCCCTGCCGGGCAATTTCATTTCCGCCCGAAGCCTGATCCTGCGTCCGGGTTCGAGCTCCTCAACGCGCCAGAAATCAAGTGCGTCTCCGACCCGCAACCGGTCGGGTTCGCGCCTTCCGCGACGCAGGCCGACCCCGCCCAGGAGCCGGTCGATTGCCCCGCGCAGGCGCCAGGCCCAGTTGGCGCAGTACCATCCGCGATCGCCTCCGATCCCGGCGACCACCGCAAATACCATCGCGGCCGGAGCATCCACACGGCGCGTACGCCTTTCCAGAATCAGGCCGCTCTGCGAATTGAGATCTACGACGGGATCGTCACTGCGATCGGTCGGCGCTGCATCGGTCCACGCCGTTTCGACCCGACCCCTTTCCAGATCGCCGATCACTCCTTCGATCGCAGCGGTATGGTCCATCGGAGCAATCTCAGGGAACAGCGCTCTAGCGCAGTTCTCTTTCACGATGGAGTCATTGCGCAATCCCTCAACGAGCGGTCGAGCGATCGAGGCGTGGACCGGGGTGACCCAGTGGATCCAATAGGAGGAGAGCCGCGGAGTCAGGACCGGAACCGGCAACAGGGAACGCCTGAGGCCGCGGGTACGCGCATACGTGAGCATCAAGTCTCGGTAGTTGGTGACGCTGCCCCCGCCAATCTCGATCGTGCGTCCCCGGCAATTGACCGAATCCAGCGCGGCGACCAGGTATCTGAGCACATCGCCCACCGCGATCGGTTGCACCCTCGAATAAATCCACCGCGGGCAGATCATGATCGGCAGACGCTCCACCAGGTTGCGGATCATCTCGAAGGAAATACTGCCGGCGCCGATGATGACCGACGCCCGGAATTCGGTGACCGGGACCCCTTCGACGCGGAGGGCTCGGGCGGTTTGCTGTCGTGATCGCAGATGCGGCGAGAGGTCTGAATCCGAGTCCCCGAGTCCGCCAAGGTAGATGATGTGTCCGACTCGGCAGGCTCGGGCGGCCCGGCCGAACGAGCGCGCAATGCGCAAATCCAGCTCGCCGAATCCAGTGCCGCGGGACATGCTGTGGATCAGGTAGAAGGCGGAATCGACGCCTTCCAGGGCCACTTTCAAGGCACTTTCGTCCGACGCGTCCCCGATAACGATTTCGACCTGCGAACTCCAGGGACGGGCGCCTACTCGGCGGCGGTCGCGCACCAGCACGCGCACCCGGTATCCGCCAGAGAGCAACGTCGGAACCAGCCGGCCACCGATGTAACCGGTCGCCCCGGTAACTAAAACCGTTCGCCCGTTGGCATGCTCATCTACGGGCTGCAACGGGCGCTCCTGGGGCCTTGGCCGATGCCGCTTGGAGGGGGTTGGTTGCGCGTGGTCGGGATTGAATGGATAAGGATTCCCGCTAGCCGAATCTGGGCAAGCAGCTGGGTGGTCCCGCTGCCTGCGGACGCAGCGATTCGGTGTGGACGCCAGCCGCTGCCGGATCGCTCCGGAAACCTGTAGCTCACAATCCGGCCCTCGTCCTTGCCCTTTTCCAGTCCCGGAATGCCGCGGCTCCCACGCCCGAGGGATGATGCGTCGAATCCTCGGATGGACCCTGGCAAATCTGCCCATGGGCGGTAGCAGCATTGGGGACCGAACCCGTCAACTGGACCGAGCACCATGGTAGTTGCAAACAGCAGCCGCAATCGCCTCGTCGCTTGCCAACAATCGTGTTTTGCGAATAGATACGGACCATCAGATCGCGCGGATGAATACCGGTTAGCTTGCCGGTGCGAATGCGATGAATGCCCAACCCGCTTCCTTGGCAAGTCCAGACCTCTCTATTTGTGGGTAAGCGCGGTTCTCGCTGATCGCAACTCTGTAATCGATTTGCGCGGCGTGGCCACGGCGATCGACACCGACTGGCCGTTCACGAAGGAACCTCTTCAAGAGCGATCCCGGAATCGATACCTGATGGGGGAGTTCCATTGAATGTGCTTCGGCGCTGAATCGACTCCACCGCGGAAAACTTAGCGATGTTGCGGCAGTCCTGCCATTGCTCGCTGGCCTCGTGCGGTTCGAAGCGTACTGGTACCAGATCCAGCCGATCTTGCCAGTAAAACCAACGGCGGCCAGGAGTCTCGGCGTTCATTCCCTGCGCGCGGCAGATGACCTTCAGCTGGCGGCCGCCCTGGCAGCCGCCGATGGAGACTCCGAGTCCCTCGGATTTGCGGCCAATACCGAGTGATTAGCACTTGCGACGCAAGCGGAAGGTCCCCGGTTCTATGGAGCCCTGCCGCGCGCTACCGGAGCGAATGGCAATCATTGACTTATGCCGATTCTTTAGCGCCCCCGTCTTCGGTGGCGTTGACCATACGAACGTATCGCCCGCAGGAAATCGATTCGACGGAATGCCGGCCAGTACACGTCGCAGAAGTAGTACTCACTGAACGCGCTCTGCCAGAGCATGAAACCGGACAAGCGCAGCTCCCCGGAGGTGCGAATCACCAGGTCGGGGTCCGGAACATCCGGGGCGTAGAGATAGCGGCCGAATTCATCGGCATCGAGCGTTTGGGCCAGATCGTCGAGAGATTCGCCGCGCCGGGCGTGATCACTGATCATTCGCCTGACCGCATCCACGATCTCGTCGCGGCCACCGTACCCGATGGCTATGATCAGGTCGCCGTCGCCGTTGTCCGAGGTCAATTGCTCGACCCGCTGGATCGATTCGACCGTTGAAGCGGGCAGCAGATCGCGGCGGCCGACCGAACGGATTCGGCGCGATATGGCAGCGCGCTGCTGTCGCTTGGCAAGCGCCTCGACCCGCGATTCGACGATTTCAAAGATCGTCTCGAGCTCATCGGCAGGCCGGTTCATGTTGTCGGTCGACAACGCCCATACGGTAATTACGGGGATGCCAAGCTCATCGCACCAGTCGATCAATCGTTCTATGTTGTCCGCACCGCCGATGTGCCCGGCGCCGATGCTTGACAGTCCGGCGGTGCGCGCAAATCGCCGGTTGCCGTCGGGGAGGACGCCGACGTGATGGGGGATCGCCCCGCTGCGCACTTCGTTTTCCAATCGTGCCTCGTAGATGCGGTAGATCAGCCTGCGGAGCATGAGATCCCCTTCGCTTGGATGGCCCTTTCGGGGAGTCCGCGCACGCCTTTGCCCCTCAGTAGCGGGTGTTTGTCTGCCCTC
>CAYXKQ010000084.1:3675-7775 GCA_964465715.1 uncultured Chloroflexota bacterium | reverse complement strand
CCGGCCTGGGGGTGGACATGGAAGTCGGATCGCTGCTGGCCGAGGGCGCCGAGCAGACCAGGTTCGAGTTGATCGAGCAGTCCGCCGGCGAAAAAGAAGGCGACCCGGCGTAAACGCCGTGCCCGCCGAGCAATCGGTCCGGCGGTTTCGCGCGAGGTGGTCACGCGATTTGGTCGCAGGTCCTGCGGAAGGCGGCGGTAACGGCTCCGCCCAGGCTGCCAGGCCGATGGACGGGATTGTGACGAGGTTGGATTCACCCGACCCGGAATCCCTGCTTCGCCGGCCCGGCCGAAGCCTATCCTTGCCGGAGCCGATTTGGCGGCGGCTGCTGGATGCCGCCGGAGCGCTTCCATGACCCAATTGCAAGATCGCTGCTTGGCGGCCGAAGAACTGATCCTGCGCCACGACGTCCGCGGGATCTCGGCCTTGACCGATCTGCTCAATCCCGGCTACCTGGCCCGGGTGGCGGATACTCTCACTCGCCCGGGGACCCGCTTGCTGCTTGGCACCGGTTTCCTGGTCATCGGGGCCGGTCGAGCGGAAACCGACGGGCCGCTCGGCGCCCGGGCGATCTGCGATGCCGTCCGATCGGCCGGCGGCCGCGTGTGCGTGGTCTGCGACGAACCGACGTTGGATGTGGTCAGCGCCGCGATCGGCGATTCGGCCGAGATTGCGGTGATGCCGATCGGGGACGACCATCAGGCGCGGATCTGGTCGAACGTCCAGCGTACCCGCTTTCGCGCCAATGCCGTGGGGTTCATCGAGCGCTGCGGACGCGATCCCAACGGGATGTTTCATTCAATGCACGGGGTCGATATCAGCGCGGTTACAGCCCGGACCGACTTCCTGATCTCGCCTTCGGTGGCCACCTTTTCGATCGGCGACGGAGGAAACGAGGTGGGATTCGGCCCCTATGCGCAGGCGCTGCGCGAGCGTGGGGTCACCCGCTGGCCGTCGGGTTCGACGGTGGAGGAGCTGATCATCGCCTCGGTCTCGAACTGGGGTGGTTACGCGCTGGCGGCGGCGATCGCCTGGACGGCCGGATTGCCCCTAGATCGTGTCCTCCCGGACGCGGGTCAGTTCATCCGGCGCGTCGAAAAGCTATTGGATGCCGGCGCGGTGGATGGGATGTCCGGACTCAGCGAGAGAAAAGTCGACGGTCGCGATCTGGAAGCCGACAGCGGCGTGCTCGAAGAGCTGCGCCGGATCGGCGCCGGTTGATGCACGGGACAGAATAGGCAGCCGATGCGCAAGGTACGTCTGGGCCAAACCGAGGCGCTCGTGTCCAGGCTCGGATCGGGCACAATGTGGTTCCGGCGCATGAGTCAGCGCGAAGCCGACTCCGCCGTGACCCATGCGCTTGACCGGGGCATCAACTATTTCGACTGCGCCCGGATGTACGGCGACGCCGAGATAAAACTGGGGCGGGCCCTGGGGCAGCGCCGCGACGAGGCGTTCCTCGCCACCAAGACGCGGGCCCTCGACGCCGCCGGGGCGCTGGCGGGCATCGAGGAGAGCCGGGCCCGGCTGGGCGTTGACCGTATCGACCTTCTGCAGCTGCACTACGTGAATTACCAGCGCGAGTTCGATCAGGCCACCGCCCCCGGTGGCGCCCTCGAGGGCGCGCTGCAGGCCCAGGCCGAGGGCAGCATCGAACACATAGGGATAACCGGTCACCGGCCCGAAAAACTGGCCCAGTGGCTTGCCGGCGGTCAGTTCGCGACGGTCCTGTTTCACCTGTCGCCGGTCCAGCCGCACGCGGCCACCGACCTGCTGCCGGCGGCCCGGGCGCTGGACGTGGGCACGATGGCGATGCGCCCCACCGGATCGGGACTTACCAACCAGTACCGCCAGTTCCTTCGCTACGTGCAGACCCACAACCCGGACGTGATCGTCTCCGGGCTGACCACCCCGGCGATCATTGACGCCAACATCGACGCGATCGCCCGGGAGCCGGAACCTCCCGAAACCCGGCAGCTGCAGCGCCTGGCCGACGCCTACGGGGCCAACTTCTGCCGGCGTTGCAGTTACTGCGAGTGCCCGATCGGGATCGACATCCCCGAGGCGATGCTGGCCGAACACGTCTGGCGCGCCGGAGCACTGTCAGCGGACGGCACCCATACCTGGGACGAGGCGGTCGCCAGCGTGGGCGGCTGCCAGGGCCACGAACCCTGCCTTACCGACCCCCTGTGCGAACCGATGTGCCCCTACGATTTGCCCATCCGGCGCACCATGATGGGGATCGCGGACTCGCTGGACCCGGGGTAATCGTGCAGCACCTGGCGCAGAGCTTTCCGGTCCTGCTGCTGCGGATGGCCTTCATGTCGCCGGGGGCCTGGCGGCTGCTGCTGGCCGATCCGAAGTTCTTGCGCATCGGCCTGGCTCTGGCAGCCGGGGCCGGACTCTGCGGAACGCTGGGCCTGAGCATCGGGCGCCCGCTGGAATGGGGCGAGCTGACCATAAACCTCGCCGTTGCGGTCGCGGGAACCGTTGCCGGGTGCGTGTTCACAGGTGTGTGCGCACACCTGCTGATCAACCGGATCGGGTCTGGCCGGGCCACCTTGGCCGCCACCATTGGGGCGGTGGGTTGCGCGCACGCAATAGGTCTCTTGCAATTGCTGATGGTCCTGCCGGCCTGGACTTTCGGAATCTGGGCTATCACCATGGTGTGGACGGTGCTGGCGGCCGGCGCCGGGGTAGCAATGGCCTCGCGCGCGCCGCTGGCAGTCTGCCTTCCGGCGGTCGTAGCCCCGTGGGCGGTCTGGGCGGTGCTGCAACTCTCCGTCTGGATCGCCCTGGGCGGGACCGCGATCGCCCAGGCAGGAGGTTAGCGGCGGGTAATCCGATCGCTGGACAGGAACTGGGCCGCCCTGCCGCGACGGGGCGCGAATCCGCGGTAGGCCATCTCCAAGACCGGCAGCAATCCCAACAGGTCCACTGCCCGGGAAAGGTGGGCGAGACAGGGGATTCGGCGGGCGATCTCGACCAGGGCCGGGGCCCCTCCCAGCAGTTCTTCTCCGGTCAGCAACCGGATCGAACCGGGTTCGGAGTCCATAACGGGACCGAACCCGATTTCGGCGGCCGGCCGAAAGCCAAGATCCTGATCTCTGTCGAGGCGGTCCATCAGCGCGGCGGCGAAACGGCAAAACCCGCAAGTGGCGTCGTAGACGACGATCACACGGGCCGGAGCATGGCTGCCTGGCATCCTACCGATCGCTTGGGAAACTGCACCGCAGAGCGGCGATTCCGGCGGTTGCCGATCACCGCGGGAACGATTCTGGCACGGACGACCGCCCCTCCGGCTTCGGGCGCGGGCCGGCAACCCCATAAAATCCCGGTTGGAGCGGGCTACCCGTAACCCGGGGAGAGGTGCCCGAGTGGTCATAAGGGGTCCGTCTCGAAAACGGATAGGCGTGGATGAAGCGCCACGTGGGTTCGAATCCCACCCTCTCCGCCGCCGGCCGCTGCAGACTGCGATCCCGCAGGTCGGATCGGCCCGCTCCGACCCAGGGAGAGGTCGCATAGTGGACTAGTGCGCACGCCTGGAAAGTGTGTAGGGTAATACCCTCGTGGGTTCGAATCCCACCCTCTCCGCCGCGGCGCCGGCGCCGCCCCGGGTCCGGCGCTTTCCAAAAGCGTTTTCCCGAAAGACGGACCCGATGGATCTGGTCGACAGCCACCATCACCTCTGGTACATCGACGACTCCAACCTGAACTGGCTCAGCGACGAGATGCGCGCGGCCGGCGGGGCGCCGATCGCCGATTTCGGCCTCCCCCAGCTGGAAGAAACGATCGTCCCCGTCGGGGTGAACCGCTCGGTCCTGATCGAGGCCTGGCACGGCGAGGAGGACCAGCACCAATGGCTCAAGGCCACCGCCGCGCACCCAATCGTGGGGGCGGTGATCTGCTGGGCGCCGCTCGAATCGCCCGACCTCCAATCACGCCTCGACCGCTTCAGCGGCTATCCGAAATTCCGCGGCCTGCGGATAAACGGCCAGGACGAACCCGACCCCGATTTCCTGCAGCGTCCCGACATGCGCGCCGGCATCGCCCAGCTGGCCGAGCGAGAGGGCATGACCCTGGACCTGCTGATAAAGCTG
>CAYXKQ010000084.1:0-3665 GCA_964465715.1 uncultured Chloroflexota bacterium | reverse complement strand
GACCTGAAAGACGTGCCGGACCTCTGTGCCAGCTTTCCCGATCTGCCGATGGTGCTTGACCACCTGGCCAAACCGCAGACCTACGAGGACGGTTACTTTGAACCCTGGCGGGATCTGATGCGGCCGCTTGTGGACATTCCCAATCTGCAGTTCAAGCTCTCGGGGATGCTCACCGAAGCCGGTCCCTCCCCGACCGCCTCTCAACTGGCCCGCCCGATCCGATTCATGCTGGAAGAGTTCGGCCCGTCCAGGTTGATGTGGGGCAGCGACTGGCCGGTCTGCCTTTACGCCGCCGGATACCGGGAGAACTTAGCTCTGATGCAGGCGGCCATCGGGCCATTGCCGCCCGGCGACCGCGCGGCAGTGTTTGGCGGAAATGCTGCGGCACACTACCGGATAGCCGGTTAGGCGCTACCCCGCAGCAGTGATAATCGCGATATCTTCAAAATCGGGACGGGATTGGGCCCGGTTCCAACCGAATCTGCAAAGGGACGACGAGCGATGGCGGTAACGAGCCCGGGCAGGGACCTCGCAAGTCGAGGCAAACTAGTTTCCCGGATTATTGATACCGATGTCCATCACGGTTTCGCTGAAGAGGCGGAATTCCTTGCTCACGTGCCGCCCGCATATCGTGAGCGCGTCTCATGGTACGGCGTGCCCGAAGTGTTCAATCCCATGCAGAACAATGGCGGAGTCCTCGGCGGTCGCAATGACCTGGTCCATGATTACCCCGAAACGCCGATCTCCACGCGGGAGATTTCGCAGCTTCGCTGTCGCGAAACCCTATTGGACCGCTACGGCATCGATCTGGCGATCCTGACCGGTGGGCAGCTCTACAACCAGACCGGGGCGATGGATTCGCAATATGCGTCGGTCATGGCCCGGGCGTTCAATGATTGGACTCGCCGACACTGGCTAGACGAGGACGACCGACTTCGCTACGCGATGGCCGTGATTCCGCTCGATCCGCAGGGCGCGGTGGCTGAGATCGAGCGCCTGGCTCCCGATCGGCGCGTGGTGGCAGTCCAAATCAACACCGGGTCCATGCGGCCGCTCGGCAACCCGATGTACCACCCAATCTGGGAAGCGGCTGCGAAACACGATTTGACGCTGCAATTGCACCTGGGCGGTGAGGGCGTCGGCGTTCATGCGCCGATGACCTCGGCCGGCTTCCCGACCCACTACGTGGAACGACGCATGAATGAGCCCGGGCTTTACATGCCGCACCTGGCCAGTTTCATTTTTGAAGGCGTATTCAATAAATTCCCGAATCTGAAACTGGTGCTGGCCGAATCGGGTTTTACCTGCTGGCCGCACTACCTGTGGCGCATGGATGCCAGCTGGAAGGGGCTGCGGCATCAGGTCCCATGGATCGATGAACTACCCAGCGAGATCTTCTACCGCCATGTCTGGGTCACCACCCAGCCGATGTACGAATTCAACGAAGACCATGCAAATCTGGCGAAGATCATCGAATGGTTGAGGGGCGAAGAGCGACTCGTCTACGCCAGCGACTATCCGCACTATGACTTCGACGATCCGTTTGACGTCGCCCGGACATTTCCCCGGGAGATGCGCGAGGGCATCCTTCACCGCAACGCCGTTAGAGCCTACCCGCGGCTGCAATGAGCTCCCGCGGGCGCCGCGCGCACGTAGTGTGCCGGGCCGACGAACTGGGCCCTGGACAGCGGATGATTGCCGCCTGCGGAGCGGTCGAAGTTGGCGTGTTCAACCTGGACGGCGACTACTTTGCGATATTGAATCGCTGCCCACACAAGTCGGCGCCTTTGTGCAAAGGGGTCCAACGCGGGTTCCTCAGCGCTGACGGTCCGCGAAATCTGAAAGTGACCGAATCCCCCGAGGTGATAGCCTGCCCCTGGCACGGCTGGGAATTTGAGATCCGCACCGGCCGGTCATACTTCAACCCGCACCGCGTCCGCGCCCGTTCCTACGATGCCGCTCGCGTAAGCGGGCAGGAAATCGCGGAGGAGGATCCATCGGTGCCGACTTTTCCGGTGCAGCGTGAGGACGATTACATCGTCGTCTATGTCTGAGCGAGCGTTTCGCAGCCGGAACGCCATGAATCCGGTCACGTAGGAGCACCGATGCGCGACTTTCGGGTGGGGGTGGCCCAGATGAACCCTACCCTCGGCGATTTGGACCGCAACCTGCGGCTGCACCTGGAGTGGGTCGAGCGGGCCCGCGCCGACGGCTGCGACCTGGTGGTTTTTCCCGAGCTTTCGCTTACCGGCTACGTCCTGGAGGACCTGGCCTACGGGGTGGGCATGCGACTTGACGATACGCGCCTGGCGGTCCTTATCGAGGAATCCAATTCGATTTCGATCATCGTCGGATTCGTCGAACACACCCCCGACCACCGGTACCGGATCGCCAGCGCCTACCTGGAGGACGGGGAAATCCGCTACGTCCACCACAAGGTCTACCTGGTCACCTACGGGCTGTTCGACGAAGGGCGCTATCTGGCCGCAGGCGACCGGGTGCGGGCGTTCGACACCAAATTCGGTCGGCAGGCGATCCTGATCTGTGAGGACCTCTGGCACCCCTCAGCGCTGGTTATCGCGGCCGCCGACGGGGCCGACGTCATCCATGCGCCGGCCGCCAGCCCGGGCCGTGGCGTGGCCGGCGCGGTGGAGGTCCTGGGATCGGCCCGCACCTGGCATGACCTGACCCGGGTCTATTCGCAGATGCTGGTCAATTACACCGTGTTCGCCAACCGCACCGGCTATGAGGACGGGATCAACTTCTACGGCGCATCACGCATCCTGGGCCCGGATGGTCTGGTGCTGGCCGACGCGGGCAGCGAGCCGGAGCTGATCAGCGCCGACCTGAGCGACGGCGCGCTGCGGCGGGCGCGCATCGCATCGCCATTGCGACGCGACGAAAAGCTGACCGTTACGCTGAACGAACTCGTGCGGATCCACCAATCGCGCGCAATATGAATCCGTTCAGCCGGACGCGGCCCGAATTGGTCGAGGAACTGGACCGCTGGCTGACCCTCGACCATGAGCTGGCCGCCCGGATGCTGACCGGGTTCGTGCGCAACCAGATCGGCAAGGTCGGGTTCAAGCGGGCGGTGATTGCACTGTCCGGCGGCATAGATTCGGCCCTGTCGGCGGTGATCGCGGCGCGCGCGCTGGGACCGAAGAACGTCACCGCGGTGATGATGCCGTACCGCCAGAGCAACCCGGACAGCCTCGCCCACGCCCAGCTCCTGGCCGACGGGATCGGGATCGAATCGCAGGTCATCGACATAACCGACCTGGTGGAGCCCTACTTCTCGCGCAACCCGGCCATGAGCAACCTGCGGCGCGGCAACGTGATGGCCCGCACCCGGATGACGCTCATCTACGACACGTCGGCACGCAACGACGCGCTGGTGATAGGCACCTCGAACAAGACCGAGCTGCTGCTGGGGTACGGCACCCTGCACGGGGACATGGCCTCGGCCGTGAACCCGCTCGGCGACATCTACAAGACCCAGGTCTTCATGCTGGCGGACGCCGTCGGCGTCCCTGACCCGATCCTTGCAAAACCGCCGAGCGCCGACCTCTGGGAGGGTCAGACCGACGAGGAGGAGCTGGGCCTGACCTACCGCGACGTCGACCGCCTGCTGGTGCTGCTGGTCGATCGCCGTTTCAATCTGG
>CAYXKQ010000083.1:6507-7866 GCA_964465715.1 uncultured Chloroflexota bacterium | reverse complement strand
CCGCGATCGGCATACGCAGCATTTCCTCCAGGTCGGCTATCGACTCGCCGGTCTCACCGGACGCCAGTTGCCGCGCCTGGTCAGCGGTGGCCGGGACGTGGATTCCTTGGCGCTCCATCTCGCGCTCCAGGATCCGCAACTCCGCTTTCAGGCGAACCGGATCCTCCACGCCGGCGCCACCCAGTGCAAACCGCGAGGCGATTCCGGCGGGTTCGGCGATGCTGATCTGCTCGCTTAATCGGCACCAGCGGTTATAGGCGCGCCGCGCCGATTCGGAAACCGCATTCCCGTCACGCAATTCGACCAAGCGCGCGAGCAGCGCGCCGGTGGCCGAGCCGCGATCGAGCGCCTCGCTGGTGTTCCGGGCTTCCAGCGAATTAGCCTCGGCCAAGGATGCACGGGCGCTGCGCAGCCGATTGGCGCGGGCCCGCAATTTGATCAATTCCGACTCGCCTCCGTCGGGCTCGGTCGCCATGTCATGCAGGAGCCGCAGGCGCGCGCAGGAGCGGTCTAGAGTGTGGGATTGCTCGATGATTTGGCCGGTGGCGGCGTAAATCTGGCCGGAACGTCCCCCTAATTTGCCGAGCGTTTCGACTTCGGTCAGTTGCCGCTGCAGACGGGCCAATTCATCCCGGACCGATTCGGACTCCTCGCGCGCCGCCGTGAGCGCCGGCGCGACGACCGAAAGCACCTGGCCGGCCCATTCGCGACGCAAACGCAGCCGGCGGGCCACTAGTTCCCGGTGGCGCTTGGAGTCGTGGCTGCGCTTTACCGCATCGCGGGCCGAGGCTACGGCCTTCGCCAGGTCGTCGTCACCCGTCAACTTGGCCGCGGCCCTTTGGAGGTAGCCGCGGTCGGCCGCTAGCACTGATTGCTGGATGTACTCGGGCGAATTCCAAAGGAAAAAATCGCTTACCTGGGGCAGGGGGTAGGCAAAGTACTCTTCAAGCAATTCTTGGACTTGGGCGGGGCCGTCTGCCCTCTTCTCGCCTAGCCCGCGCGAAACCAGGACTGAGGCGCTCTGACCGGTCCGCGAAAACGCGCGCCGCAGCCGCAGGCGTTCGCGCCCGTCGCTAAGTTCCAGCTCAATCCGGGCCGTATCGGACCCCGAGCGGACTATGTCGCCGGCCGCCAAACCCGGGACTGCCCCGGTTAGCGCCAGTCGCAGGCCAAGCACGATGCTGGTCTTGCCCATGCCGGCGGCGGCATCAATCAGGAAGCGGCCCCGCATCGGAATACGCAGATCGAAATCCGTCACGGCCCGCAAATTGCGGATCCGCAGTCTTGAAATCGTGATCATGCCAGGCTGCCGATTCCGCGGGCGTCGCGCAACAGGGCCCCGATCTCGCTGCGCGCGGC
>CAYXKQ010000083.1:0-6407 GCA_964465715.1 uncultured Chloroflexota bacterium | reverse complement strand
GCCAGGAGACTCGCGGGCACCAGGACCTCGCCGGCCGGCAGGCCCACGCCGGACTCGAATTGGACTTCGAGGATCCCGCTTTTCCCGAAGGTGACATTGGCAAATCCGCCGTCCGGGGCGGGGCGCAGCGGGGCGCCGGGTGAGATTACGGTCGCTTTGTTGGCCCGTAGGCGCTGTGGCTCGGGAATTCCCCCGGCCGCCAGCAGGGTCACTCCAGACAGGGCGCTGATCGAATCCGAATCAATTGTTGGCCCTCGCGCCCCCACCGTGGCCAGTTGCTCAACGCGGGCGTGCGCAAGCAGGACGTGGACATCGCCGGAAATCTTGTAATTGAGCTTCCGTAGCGGATTACCGCGGGTCGAGGGATCAACTGCGAGGGCAGTCATGGCCACGCGCAGGCCCCGTAGCTCAAATACCCGGGTTCCGGTATTCGGATCCACGCATTCGATCAGCCCCAGTCGGGACAACAGGTCCAGTCCCGAAAGCGAATCTTCCGGAGGCAGCTCGTCCGGGGAGTGGATCGCAAAACAGCCGATTCCGGCGTTGCGCAGGGATTCCAGGCCGGCCGCCGCGGCCGCGATTTCGGCCGGCGACGGGTCGTAGCGGCTGAATAGACCACCACAGACGACCAGACCGTCGCACGGACCCTGCTGGGCCGCATTTACCACCGCCCCGAACGCAAGACGGCGCTCAAGCAACGCGGATTGGCGCTGTTTGGCGGGCAGCCAGTTCGGCGCGTCGCCCAGCCTCAGGTCGGCGCAGAAAAGGACTCTCGCGACTCCGCGCGGGCGATTGTTGGCAGTCAGGAAGGACATCGCACCGAACTTTTGGAAAATCCAATAACAGGGCAGCCGGCGCCTCCCCATGCCGACATTTAATGTTATTGGCACCGACAAATCTCTCGCCACCGCATACGAGAATTTGCCGGCCGGATTCTTCATCTCCAGACGCCAGGATTTGCATGCAATGATTCGGATCCGAACCGATCTGGAATCTTTCGCCCCCTACGTCCCCGGCAAACAGCCGGAGGGCGGGCGGTGGATCAAGCTGAATACCAATGAAGCCAGCACTTGTCCGCCCGGCGCGCTCACGGCCCTGAATGAACTGGGTCCGGAGGGATTGTTCCGCTATCCGGATCCGACCGCGATGCCCCTGCGGCGGGACTTGGCCGAACACTACGGGCTAACGCCCGAGCGCGTAGTCGTTGGCAACGGTTCCGACGAGATTCTGAGTCTGCTGATCCGGGCCGTCTGTGATCCCGGCGCCGAGGTCCTGGCCCCCGATCCCGCCTATTCGCTCTACCCGGTTCTGGCAGCCGCCCAGGGAGCCACTTACCGGACGGTTGCCTGCCTTGACGAATTTGTCCTGGACCTGGACGCCATGTGCGCCGCGCGCCCCGCGATCACCTTCATCACCAGCCCCAACAATCCGGCCGGAACTTTGTACCCGGCCCGGCAGATCGCGCGAATCTGCGCCAGTGGCCACAACCTCGTGGTGGTAGACGAGGCTTACGCCGAATTCGCCGAATCGAACGCGCTCGGCCTGCTGGACGAATTCCCCAACCTGGCTATTGCGCGAACTTTTTCCAAGGCCTACGGATTGGCCGGCGCCCGGGTCGGCTACCTGCTGGGCCCGGCCGGGTTGTGCCGTACGCTGCTGGCCATCAAAGACGCATACAACGTCTCGGCGGCCGCCCAGACGGCGGCCCGGGCGGCGCTGCGCGACCGTGACTGGGCCGAGGCCATGTGGAAATCGGTGCGGTCCCGCCGGGCCCGGTTGATTACTGGCCTGGCCTTGATACCGGGACTCGAGCCATTCCCGTCGCAAGCGAATTTCGTGCTCGTCGATTGCGGTCCCCACCACGCCCCCCGGCTGCTCGAGCAACTGGCCGCCCGCAAGATCCTGGTCCGCCATCTCGGCCACGTTCGGGGCGCGGAGAACGCGCTGCGCATAACCGTCGGCAAGGACTCTGAAATCGAGCGGCTCCTTGCGGAGCTTTCGACGATCTGTAGATCCTGCTGATCCGGAACCCCAAGCGCGGGGTGGCCGCAAGTTGCGGATAATCTACCTGCACCGAAAAAGGTCCTTCTCGCGCCCGGCCCCGGCCGGGCCTTTCTATGCCCCCTAATCGCCGTCAGGGATAACTCGCCTTGGAAGATTTCGCCCTCTGGTTCGTGCCCGCAGTCGCCGTCGTGGCACTTCTGTTCTCCGCCTACCTGGCAATCGACGTGCTCAAGGCCGACACCGGGGACGAACGCATGCGCGAAGTCGGCGGATTCATCTATGAAGGCGCGATGGCCTTTATCCGGCGCCAGTACCGAACCATCGCCCTGCTGGCAATCGTGGTGGCGGTGGTAGTTGCCGGCGTCGTCGGGATCTTCGGGAGCGAGGATACCCCCGGCGGTGGCACGATCGAAGGATTCGACATCGCCTGGCGCACGGGAGTGGCATTCGTGATCGGAGCTGCGATGTCGGCCATCGCCGGCATCATCGGACTGATTACGGCGGTCAAATCCAACGTTCGGACGGCCTCCGCCGCGACCCGATCACTAGGCGAGGCGCTGCGCATTGGCCTGCGCGGCGGAGCGGTGACCGGATTCACCGTAACCAGCCTGAGCCTGCTCGGGGTGTACGTCCTTTATCTGGTCTACGGCGGCCTGGATGACCCGCAGACAACTCCGTACCTGATCGTCGGTTACGGATTCGGCGCGAGTTTCGTCGCCCTGTTCGCCCTCCTCGGCGGCGGGATTTACACCAAGGCGGCTGACGTGGCGGCCGACCTGGTAGGCAAAGTCGAAGCCCGTATACCGGAAGATGACCCGCGCAACGCCGCGGTCGTGGCCGACCTGGTCGGTGACAACGTCGGTGACTGCGCCGGCAGGGGTGCCGACCTTTTTGAATCGACGGCGGCCGAAAACATCGGCTCGATGATCCTGGGCATTTCGCTCTACCTGGCCGATCCCTCGAATTCGATCACCTGGATACTGTTCCCGCTGGTCGTTCGGGCGGTCGGGATCCTGGCTTCGTTGGTCGGCCTGCTGGCCGTGCGCGGCGGCACCGTTTCCAGTGCCCAACGCAACCTCGACATCGGGTTCTGGACCACCGCGTTGCTATCGATCGGCGGCCTTGCGGCGGTCACCTTCGGCATGATCGGCAGTGCCTGGCTGTTTGCGGCCGGCGTCACCGGAATAGTGACCACGATCCTCTTCTACTACATAACCCAGTACTACACCGCCGGTGAATGGCGACCGGTCCGCCACATCGCCGACGCCGCCCGGACCGGTCCGGCGACGATCATCATCGCCGGTATCGCGATCGGGTTCGAGAACACCGCCCTGCCGGTGCTGGTCCTGGTCAGCGCCCTCGGAAGTTCCTACTTCTTCGGCGTTCAGGCGGTCGCAGAGCTGGGGCTGACCGTCCAGTCCGATTTCATCGCCGGCGTATACGGCACCGCTGTGGCGACGATGGGAATGCTGATGTCGGCGGCCTACATCCTGGCCATGGACACCTTCGGACCCATTTCCGATAACGCGGGCGGCATCGCCGAGTTCTCGCACGCCGGCGAGGAAACGCGCGAAATTACCGACAGCCTCGACTCGGTGGGCAATACCACCAAGGCGCTGACCAAGGGCTACGCGGTCGGTTCCGCAGCTCTGACCGCATTCGTGCTTCTGTCGGCATTCATCCAGAAAGCCGAGATCGATTCCAACATGATCAACCTGGCCGACGTCCGGGTTTTCATCGGGGCGTTCCTGGGCGCGATGGTCGTCTACCTGTTCTGCGCCCTGGCGATCCGCGCCGTCGGTGTTTCATCCAGCACGATCATTGAGGAAGTGCGTCGCCAATTCCGCGAGCACCCCGGCATCATGACCGGGGAAGAACGCCCGGAATACGGCCGCGCGGTCGACATCGCGGCGGCATCGGCGCTCCGCAACATGATCCTGCCGGGGTTGTTGCCGGTAATAGCCCCGATAGCGGTCGGCCTGATCTTGCGCGCCGAGGCGGCCGCCGGATTCCTGATGATCGGAGCGATATCCGGCGTCGTGCTGGGATTGGTCCTCAATAACGGCGGCGGGGCCTGGGACAATGCCAAGAAGTTCATTGAAGCGGGCGGCCTCAAGGACGCCGACGGCAATCCCTATCCGAAGGGGTCCGACGAGCACGCCGCGGCAGTCGTAGGCGATACCGTCGGTGATCCCTTCAAGGACACCGCGGGCCCCTCGCTGAACGTTCTGATCAAGATCCTGAGCACAATCACCCTGGTGCTCACGCCGCTGTTCGTGTAGGTCTCCGCGCGGCGAAACCGCGCCGCGAATTGGGGTAGCTGGTGGGAGTTGATACGGCGGATTTACTGTGGGCGGTCGGGCTCGGCCTCGTACAGGGAATAACCGAGTTCGTCCCGGTCTCCAGCTCAGCCCACCTGCTGTTGATTCCGGAATTTTTGGGGGCTGACAACGAAGTCCTGCGTTCGCTGGATTTCTCGGTCGCACTGCACCTGGGGACCGCCCTGGCAATCTCCGCAGCCATGGCACCCGGTTGGTGGCGGTTGCTCCGCGCTGCCGCCCGACCGCAATACGACCACGGCAATCGCCGCCGTGCCCGGGCGATGCTGGCGGCGATTGTGCTGGCCAGCGCCTTCACCGGGATCGCCGGCATTCTCCTTGAGGAACTGGCCGAATCGACGTTTCGCGAACCGGCGCTTGTTGCCACGGTGCTGGTGGTTGGCGGTCTGCTAATGTACCTGGCCGATCGCTCGCCCGCCAGCCCCGGCCGGGCCCGTTTCCGCAATCTAGTTCTGGCCGGATCGGCGCAGGTTCTTGCGCTAGTGCCAGGGGTTTCGCGTTCAGGTGCGATCTTCACCGTCGCCCGCTACCTGGGGCTGGATCGCCGCAGCGCGATCGATTATGCTTTCCTGCTTATGGCACCGGTCGTAATCGGAGCCGCCATCTACCGTCTGCCTGGCCTGGTCGATAGTGGGGGTATCGGCGGAGATGATCTGGCCCTCTACGCCATCGGTATCCTCAGCGCCGCCGGATCGGGTTATCTGGTCGCGCGCGCTCTTCCGGGCCTGGTCGCCCGATCCGGGGTAGCCGGTTTCTGCGCATACAGGGTGCTGCTGGGTGCGGTCGTTTTGGTCCGGTTGGCCCTCGCCTGATCCATCCGGATTCCGCCGCTACTGCGCTGGCGGCATACCGCGCCGGGAGCGAATACGGCTGGAGGAGATATCAAGTCGGAATGCACTTTCGGGCAATTCCTCAAATAGGTCGGGCGCAACCGCCAGGTTCAACTGGTCGAAGCCGACATAGCGGCCGGCGATCTCCCGACCCGACACCAGGAAACTGCTGCCGTTGGCGCGGATCCTGGCCAGGCCGGCTCGCATCGCCGCGGCATCTCCGCGGTAGTACCGGGGGTCGACGATCCGCACCGCGGTGTCGGCCCCGACGACGAAAACGGCCCCCGGAAATAGCGCTGATTTTTCCACGAACGTGGCGGCCGAATCGATAACCAGCGGCGCCAGTCCCGCAATCCCGGAGACCCGGCTGCTCGCCTCGGATAGGTCGAGTCGCTCCTTGTCGACATTTTGGAGCGAGAGTTCCAGTTCGACCGAGGTCCCAAGATGGCTCTCCGCGGCGGCGGCCAGTCCGAGGTGGCCATCGTGCAGCGGGTCGAATGATCCAGCCAGCACCGCAGACGGCGGCCTGCCCCACGCCGTCCAGTTCCCGCCCGGATCGAAACGTGCCCAGCCAATGCGGCCGCACACCACCCGTTCGATCCAGTAGCCCGGGTCCTGGGCCTGGCAACCAAAGGCTTGGCCCAGTCCATCGGGACCGCTCGGTTCAGCGGGCCCGCAGCCGCCGCCGCGCCATGCCGCCAGCAGCGCGGCCGCCCCGGTCAGCAGCTCCTGTTGGCCGCGATCGCCGGGCCAGGCGCCCAAATCCAGGCGCCATCCGCGGGCCGGACCATTGCCGACCACCGCCAGATGCGCCCGATCGCGCCCGGCGCGCGGCGGAATGGTAGCCAGGGCTGAAGCAACGCCGACTCCGATGCGCCGCTTGCGGCGCCGGTCGTCAAGGGCGGTTGCCGCATCATGGGCCGTCAGAGCCAGGTCCAGTGCCATCTCCGCCGAACAGAATCCGCCGGCCCCGCCGAAACCCCGCAGTTCATCGGCGGATTTGCGCGAATAGGCGAGCCGACCGTCGATCAGTACCGTCGAAGCCCCTTCGCGGGCGGCGATTGCGGAAAGCGCAGTCGAGCCACCACCGGCCATCGCCATCGAGAGCCCGACGCCGCGGTGGCCAAGCGCCGCCAGCGTTTCGGAAGCCAAGTGGTCGAGCACCCTCAGTGCATCCCTGGATATGCCGAATCGGCCGCCCGCCCCGGCCTAAAGACGGTCGTAGACCTCCGGG
>CAYXKQ010000082.1:6152-7982 GCA_964465715.1 uncultured Chloroflexota bacterium | reverse complement strand
GGGGATGTTCGAGGAGAACATCCTCACCTTCAATCCGGGCTGGGACCGGTTCGGCCAGGACCTGGAATCGTTTGAGGACATTCGCCTGATCCAGCGCCGCCTCAAGGACTCAGGCGTGAACCTGGTCAGCGAGGCCGACCCTGAAGGGTCCGGTCCGGCCAGCCTGATGGCGATCGATCCGGACGGGAATCCGATCCTCATCGACCAGCACCGGTAGCAGCGCCCGGCGCGACGCGTTGCGACCCCGATCCCCGCGCCGTCGGGAAATTGGCCGCCAACTCCCCCAGCAGAGATAATTTCGTCTGATGCCTGACATTGATTTGCACAAACCCGGAGTGCTCGTCGTGCGCGAGCACGAACGCGAGGTCGAGATCGCCTCGGGCGCGATGACCCGGATCGCCGGGGTCTCGGAAGCCCTGACCGGGGCCACGGGGATTCACCTGGCCGAGGCGTTGATCCCGCCCGGTCGTTGCTCCACGGCCCATTACCACAGCAACTGCGAGTCGGCGATCTACGTGGCCGCGGGCAAGGGCCTGATGCTCTCGGGACACGATCTTGAAGTCGAAGCCGTGATCGGCCCCGGCGATATGATCTACATCCCGCCCGGCGCCGCCCACCAACCGGTCAACACCAGCGACAGCGAACCGCTGCGACTGATCGTCGCGCGCAACACGCCAGTCGAACTGGTCGTGGAAATGGACGGCAAGGGCCGGACCGATTGCTGATCGGTGGATCGACCGCGGTCGCCGCCAGCCGGTGATCCGATCGACCCAGATTTCGTAGTAACCAATAGCTGCAGACTGCAATCTTGAATTCCAGAGGACCGGTGCTGGTGTGAGGCGTATCCTGGCGGGGCTGCTGCTCACCTTCATCCTGGCCGGGCTGATCGCCTGCGATTTGGGTCAATCCGAAGAACCAGCGCCCACCGCTGCCCCGCCGCCGCCGGCCGCTCCCGCGCCGGCGCCCGCCCCGCAACCGGCCGAACCCGTCGATCCGGCAGCCGACGAAGAACCGGCCGAACCCGAGCCCGAGCCCACGCCTGCCCCTGCTCCCGAACCCGAACCGGACCCAGAACCCGAACCCGGTCCGCCGCTGGCGCTTGACCCCAAAGTCATTCGCGGAACCCTGTCCAACGGCCTGAGCTACTACATCCGGCAGAACTCCGAGCCCCGCAACCGCGCCCAGATCTCGCTGGTGATCAAGGCCGGCTCGTTGCTGGAAGAAGACGACCAGCGCGGACTGGCGCACCTCGTCGAGCACATGGCCTTCAATGGCACCGAGCGTTTCGCCCGGCAGGAGATCGTTGAGTACCTTGAATCGATCGGCGGCACGTTCGGGCCCGACATCAACGCCCAGACCGGTTTTGACAGCACCCTCTACTGGGTCGAGATCCCGACCGACGATCCCGAAATCATCGAGACCGCATTCCAGATCCTGAGCGACTGGGCCTACGCAATCTCCTTCGACCCCGAGGAAGTGGACCTTGAGCGCGGCGTGGTCCTGGAGGAATGGCGGCTCAGCCAGGGATTCAGTTCGCGCCTGCAGGACAATCTGCTCGCGCTCATATTCGGCGACTCGCTCTACGCCCAGCGCGCGCCGATCGGTCTGCCCGAGGTCGTCGAAGACGCTCCGGTCGAGCGCCTGGTCGATTTCTACCGCCGCTGGTATCGGCCCGGCAACATGGCGATCGTGGCGGTTGGGGGATTTGACCCGGCGGTCATCGAGTCCAAGATCAAACAGCATTTTGCCCCGCCGCCCGAGGGTCAGGCCGGTCAGGCGGCGGCGGCGGCGGTCGGCGATCCGCCGGTCCGGCCCGACGTTCAGATTCCA
>CAYXKQ010000082.1:3102-6084 GCA_964465715.1 uncultured Chloroflexota bacterium | reverse complement strand
CGCATCGAGGTCTTCACGGATCCCGAGTCCCCCGGAGTCCAGTTCATCCTGGTGCGCAAGGTCTTGCCGGAAACCGGCCAGGACGTTGCCGCTTTTCGGAGGATTGCGGTCGAAAGACTGGCTTTCATGATGCTCAACGCGCGGCTTTTTGAGCGCGCCCAGATCGAGGATCCGCCCTACCTGTGGGCCGGCGCGGCGCGATCCCCTTACGTGGAACCACTGGACATCCTCACGTTCTCCGGTTGGGTCGAACCGGGCGGTGTGGAGCGCGGCCTGGGGACGATGCTGGAAGAGCTGCAGCGGGTGCACTTGCACGGATTCACCATTACCGAATTGGAGCGCGAGAAAGAAACCCTCCTGCGGTCGATCGAGAGCGTTTACACCCAGCGCGAGCAGACCCCCTCGTCAAGCTTCGTCGGCGAGTATGTCGACCATTTCCTGCGCGGGGTGCCCGCCCCTGGAATCGAGGCTGAATGGGACCTGTACCAGGAGGTCCTCCCGCAGATTTCGCTGGCCGAACTGGAGGCCGCAACCGCCCGCTGGAGCCGGCCGCAGGACACCGCGCTGCTCGTGGTCAGACCCGGCGGGGACGGGGCGATCCCCGACGCCGACCTGGCCGCCGCGCTGCTGGGGCAACTTGAGTCGGCGCCCGGCCTGGCGCCCGCAGCGTACGTCGACGCGATCGAGGACATACCCCTGCTGGCGAACCTGCCGGAGGCCGGCAGCATTGTTTCCGAAGAGACGATCGACGCTATCGATGCCCGCAAGTGGATCCTGTCCAACGGCATCACGGTGTACGCCAAGCAGACCGATTTCCGGGACGACGAGGTGGTATTCAACGCCTATAGCCCCGGCGGGCATTCGCTGGTTGATGATTCGGACCACGTATCGGCGGTCTACAGTGACACCATCATTTCCGGCAGCGGCGTAGGACCCCATGACAGCGTGGACCTGGACAAGCTGCTGGCCGGCAAGCGGGTTGCGGTCTCCCCCTACATCGCCGAACTGTATGAGGGCTTCAGCGGCAGTGCCTCGCCGCAGGACCTTGAAACCATGTTTCAGCTGATAACCCTCTACGCCACCCAGCCGCGCCTGGACCCGGCCTTCTACAGCCGTTACCTGGCCAGCCTCGAAAGCGTGGCCGAGACCCGGGCCGCCGATCCCAACGCGATCCTTTTTGACAACGTGGGCCGCCTGCTGAGCCAGGGCCACTTCCGCGCCCGGCCGTTGACCGCCGAGCTGCTGAAGGAACTCGATCCGGGGCGCGTGCAGGCCGTCTACACCGACCGGTTTAGGGACCTGGGCGACTCGACTTTCGTGTTCGTGGGGGCGTTCGACTGGGAGGACCTGCGCTCGCTGAGCGAAACCTACCTGGCCAGCCTGCCGGCCGCCGGATTGATGGAGAGCTGGCGCGACGTGGGGATCGATCCGCCGAGCGGCCTGATCGACGAGGTGGTCAACAGCGGACTTGAGCCGCGCGCGGCGACGGTCCTGATCTTTGCCGGCGAGGGCGAATTCAGCCAGTCCGAGGCGCTCGCCCTGTCGGTCGCCGGCGACGTGCTCGGCATACGCCTGCGCGAGAGCATCCGCGAAGCCCTGGCCGGCACATACTCGATCCAGGTGGACGCCTCGCGGAGCAGATTGCCCGACGCCGAGTACCAGATCTCGATCATCTTCGGCAGCGATCCCGGCAGGACCGAAGAATTGCTGGCCGAGGTCCTGGAGGAGATTGAATGGCTGCGTGCGGGCGCGGCCGACTCATACCTGGCGACGGTCAAGGAGCAGTACATAAGCGCCCGCGAGGAGCAGCTGCGCCAGAACGGGTTCTGGCTGCGGCAGATCCTGAACGCCTCGCAGCGCGGCGAGTCCTACGGCCAGATCGCGGACCTGGAAGAGCGGCTGGCGCAATTGACGCTGGGAGACCTGGCGGCGGTGGCCCAGCGGGTGCTGCCGCTGGATGAGTACCTGCGGGTGGTCCTGCTGCCCGAGGAAGGCTGACCCCCGCCCCGACTGCTCCGGGGCCGGTAAGCGCGGGCCCCACGGTCGGGCCTGATCCGCCGGTCAATAATTGGCCGCGGGCCTTGAGTGGAGCCATCGATGAAGCTGTCCTGCCAGGAAAACCTGGTCCCCGGCGCAACGTTCGCCGACCGCCTGGCCAATCTGTCGGCTTGGGGTTACGAGGGCGTCGAGCTCACCGACTTTGACGGGTTGTTGCGCTCGCGCGTCGACGAGATAAAGTTCGCCCTGGCCGACAGTCCCGTCCGGGCCAGCACCATCTGCGGCGGCAGCAACGTGCAGTTCATCCACCCGGACCGGTCAAGGCGCGAAGAGTCGGTCCGCCAGCAGCGCGAGATACTGGGGCTCTGCGCCGAATTCGGAGCCCTCGGCTGCATCGTGGTGCCGCTCTTTAACCGCGACCCGCGGATCCCCGGGCTCGAACCGATCGCATCCACCGGCCAGCTGCAGCGTGAAATGCTGGTCGCCCTGATGCGGCCGCTGGCCCGGGAAGCCGCTGACCTGGGCGTTTGCCTGATGCTGGAGCCGCTGGTGCGCTACGAGTCCGATTTCCCGCGCGACCTGGCCGAAGCGGCCTCGATCTGCGACGAGGTCGACAGCCCGGGCCTGAAGCTGATGGCCGATTTTTTCCACATGAACGTCGAGGAAGCCGACATCGCGGCCAGCCTCAAGTCGGTCGCCCGACACCTCCGGCACATCCACCTGGCCGACAGCAACCGCCAGGTCCCGGGGCGCGGCCACACCGATTTCGTGGCCGGATTCAGAGCATTGCGCGAGATCGGTTACGAGGGTTTCGCGGCCCTGGAATGCCGCATCGCCGAACCGCGCGAAGAAACCCTCGCCGGGACGGCCGCGTATCTCCGCGACTGCCTCGGCCGGGCCGCGCAGGCAAGCCCGCAACCGGAACGTGAATAACGTGGCCCGAGTTTCGGCGTAGCCACCGGAGGATTCCAATCGCCACCAGTA
>CAYXKQ010000082.1:0-3092 GCA_964465715.1 uncultured Chloroflexota bacterium | reverse complement strand
GGGCCGACTGCCCACCCCGAGCTTTGCCGATGTCCCCTACGCGGACGCCTCGCCGCGCAATGTCTGCGACATCTACCGGCCCGCCGCCGGCCGCTGCCCGGTAGTGGTCTGGATCCACGGTGGCGCGTTCCGCCTGGGCGACAAGCGCCACATGATGATGCCACGTCCGATCATCGACGCCGGAATGGCGATCGTGAGCATCAACTACCGCCTCAGCCAGCAGGCGAAATGGCCGGCGCAGCTCGAAGACCTGGCCAGCGTCAGCCGGTTCATCAGGGCCAATGCGGACGATTACGGGTTCGACACCGGTCGCCTGGCCGCGTTCGGGTCTTCAGCCGGCGGGCACCTGGCGGCGATGATGGGGATCGCGTTCGCCGACGATCCGGAGTTGCGGATTCACGCGGTCGTGGACTGGTACGGGCCGATTCACTTCCAGCACATGGACCACGACATCGCTCTTACCGGCGTGGAGCGCGGATCGCCGCCCAACGGCGAAGCCGGTTCACCCGAATCGGACCTGATCGGCTCAGTCGTCAACGACCGGCCCGATCTGGCCTATGCGGCCAGTCCGCTGCATTACCTGGAAAAATCCGATTCGGCCCCGCCGTTCCTGATCATGCACGGGGATTCGGACCCGCTGATCGGCGCCCCGCAATCGGTGCGGCTAAAAGAGGCCCTGCAGGAGAGATTCGGACCGCACGCCGCCGAGTACCACCTGCTCCCCGACACCGGTCATGGCGGCGGGGCATTCGACGCGGGCTGGGCCCAGGACCTGGTGGTCGGGTTCCTCGAGCGCAGCCTGGCCTGACTCCTGCACATAAGGACCTGCCCCGCGCCGGCGGTCCCGCAGCCCTCAGTCCGCCGCCTTCCGGGGAGCGTCACTGCAGCGATTGGAGCTCCTTGAGCACTTCCGTTCCGTGCTCGTTGGGCCGCGCGCGCTTCCAGACCTTGGCCAGGATTCCGTCGGGTCCGATCACGAACGTCGAGCGCGACAGCCCCATGAACCTGCGACCGTAGAGGACCTTTTCGCCCCAGGCGCCATATTCCCTGGCCACCGCGGCGTCCCCATCGACCAGCAGTGGAAAGGGCAGAGCGTGGTTCTTGCGAAAGCTGCGGTGCGACTCGGCGTCATCGGCGGAAACCCCGAGCACGACCGCTCCTTCGGCGACTATCAGGTCATGCGAGTCCCTGAACGAACAGGCCTGGGCGGTGCAACCCGGCGTCTCGTCGCGCGGGTAGAAGTAAAGAACGACGGTGCGTCCGCGGTATTGGGTCAACCGGTGGACGCTGCCGTCCTGGTCGGGGAGTTCGAATGCCGGCGCGGCGTCGCCCGCCGCAAGGGTGATGGCCACTTGAATCCTTTCGCGGGTCCTGGAACCGAATGCGCGTCGATTAGATTCTGGCCCGCCTCCGGATCATTCCGTACCGGTCAAATCCGCGGGGCGCCGCGCCGCGTAGGGTCTTAATGGGTGCAGATGCCAGCCGGGGATCGGAACTGACCGAGTGAGATTTGGGGCATGGCGCAAACTCCGGCATGCGCTCTTGGCGGCGCTGGTCCTGGCGTTCGCCGCCTGCGCGCCGCTGGGTGAGAGCGCCGTGACCGGCCGGGTCACGTTCGTCCGGGACGTGCCGCTGCCCGACGGTGCGGTGGTGGTCGTTTCGCTCAACGACACCTCGCTGGCCGACGCCCCGGCTAGGGAACTGGGCCGCGCCGTCATTGAAAACCCGGGGCAACTGCCGGTTCGGTTCCGGGTCGCCTACGATCCGGCCGCGATCGACCCGCGCAACGAGTATTCGCTGCAGGCCAGGGTCATGGATGGCGACAATCTCATTTATGTCAATGACACGGTCCATCCGGTGCTGACCCGCGGGGCGCCCGATGACAGCGACATCCGGGTCGTTTCGGTCGACCCCTACGATCGTTGCCTGGCGCCGCTGCCCGTCCGAATTCACTCCGGCTTTGCCGATCGGACGGATTTGGCTGGCGCCGAGATCCACGTGCGGCTGGTGGACGTTTCCGATCCCGAAGACCGAATCATCGTCACCGAGTCCCGCCTGCCGGGGTATTCCGGGTCGTTTCCAATCGAGTTTTTGTTGCCGGAGGAAGGCGTATCGATCTCCCGCCACCACCGCTACGAACTGGAAGCCGAAATCTGGATTTCAGGCCGGCTCGCGTTCCACATCCCGAGAGAGGAATGGCGAACGGTCCGGCCGCCGCACTGCCCTGATTTGGACAACCCGCTGGTGATCGATGTCTTTCCGGTCGGGCAGATCGGCGAGGAGCCGGCCTGAATCCCGGTGTCGCCGGACCTGGATTGTGCCCGGAGGCCCTGGATGCGGCCGCCGCGAAGGCGCGGAGCAGGCCCCGGCGCCGCGACGGGGACATTGGCCATGCAGGACTGGTGAATGGGTCGGTCGGCCGCACTAGCCTGTAATTTGACAAGGGCTTGTCCGGAGCAGCGCGAATGGGGACTGCCCCGCCGGATACCGAATCGCGATTAGGTCGCGTTCGCGCATCTCAAGCACCGGGAGGTGAACAATGCAGGAGTTCTGGGATTTGTTCGGTGAAATCACCGCCTACGACTTGTCCGCGGTAGATCTTCGCGTCCAGGCGGCCGTCGTGGTGCTCGCAAGCGCGATCATTGCCAAATCGGCCGATTGGATCATCACCAGATTGCTGCTGCGCTGGGTCCGCAATACCCGGAACGACTTTGACGACCGGCTCGTCGAAATCGTCCATCGTCCGGTCTTTCTGCTCGTGTTGCTCGGCGGCCTGGCCGTCGCGTCCAACCTGCTTTCCCTGGACGGGTTTGCCCGAACGGTCACCTTTGGGATACTCGGCACCCTGGCCGTGTTCGTCGGCCTGGTCCTGGCCATCCGACTGAACCAGCTGATCCTGGAAGGATTGAGCCGGAACCAGGAGCGCTTCCGCTACGTTGGACAGCAGACCCTGCCGCTCTTTCGCAATGTCAACAACGTGCTCCTGGTGGGAATTGCGGCCTATTTCCTGCTGCTGGTCTGGGACCTGGACGTGACGGCCTGGCTTGCCTCGGCCGGCATCCTGGGCATCGCGGTCGGGCTCGGGGCCCGGG
>CAYXKQ010000081.1:7756-8010 GCA_964465715.1 uncultured Chloroflexota bacterium | reverse complement strand
TCTGTCCAAACTGACAGTCCGTGAGGCTGGCAAAGCCAAAGGCGAACTAACCCGCATACCTCACCAGCCCGCATAAATCAGGTCGCCGCCGAGGGGTAATCTGAAGAAGTATCTACCCAACTTCAGCACCCGCAGGGCGGCCTGACCATGATGACAGAGTGTATTCCCCGGCAACTCCATTTCGCAAAGCTGGGAAGGCGCAGGGTAACCGCCAGCTTCGACGGCGGCCACCTCACCTCGGACGGCGGCGGGGT
>CAYXKQ010000081.1:0-7714 GCA_964465715.1 uncultured Chloroflexota bacterium | reverse complement strand
GACCACCGCGACCCCGGCCGGATAGAACACAGCGCCAGGGACCTGATTGCCCAGCGCATCTTCGCCGACGCGCTCGGCTACGAGGACCTGAACGACCACGACTCCCTGCGCGCCGACCCCCTGCTGGCATTGCTGGTGGGCAAGGCCGACATCACCGGCGCGGACCGGCCCCGATCGCGCGACAAGGGCCGGCCGCTGGCCTCGTCCTCGGCCCTGAACCGCCTTGAGCTCTCGCGTCCGGAAGACGCACCCACCCACCGCTACAAGCGCATCGCCGCCGACACCGGCGAGATGGACCTTCTGTACTGGGACCTGTGCATCGAGGCCCACCCGCGTCCGCCGCGGCGGATCGTCCTGGACCTGGACGCCACCGACGATCCCCTGCACGGCAGACAGGAGGGCCGGTTCTTCCACGGGTACTACCGCTGTTACTGCTACATGCCGCTGTACGTCTTCTGGCGCGACCACCTCCTGCTCTGCCGCCTGCGCACCGCCGATACCGATCCCGGGGCCGGGGTGGTGGAGGAACTTGTCCCGCTGATTGCCCGCATCCGCTCGGCCTGGCCCGACACCGAGATCGTCCTGCGCGCCGACTCGGGGTTCGCGCGCGATGAGACCATGGCCTGGTGCGAGGAGGAGGGCCTCTACTACGTCTTCGGCCTGGCGCGCAACCTGAGGCTGCAGCAGATGCTGGGGAAGGCGCTGCAAAAGTCGCGGCGCCGGCACCTGGCCACCGGCATGCCCTCGCGGCGCTACCGCCAGCTGCGCTACCGCACGCTCAAGACCTGGTCCCGGGGCCGGCGCGTCATCGGGAAGGCCGAGTGGATCGGCAAGTCCAACCCCCGCTTCGTGGTCACCAACCTGCCCAGGTCGCGCATCGGCAAGCAGGACCTCTACGAGAAGCTCTACTGCCCCAGGGGCGACATGGAGAACCGGATCAAGGAGATGCAGCTGGGATTGTTCGCCGACCGCACCAGCGCGGCCACGATCGCCGCCAACCAGCTGCGGCTGTATTTCTCGGGGTTCGCCTACGTCCTGCTCTGCGCGCTGCGGCGGCTGGGGCTTGAGGGCACCGGCGACGAGCGCCTGCAGGCCGGCGGCCTGCGCCTCAAGTTCCTGAAGGTCGCCGCCCGGATGCGGATAACCCACCGCCGCATATGGCTCTCGCTCCCCAGCGCCTATCCCTGGCGGAGGGAGTTCGCCGGGATGGCGGACCGGCTGGCCAGGCTGCCGATCCACAACATGGCGCCGGGGTAGCAGAAACCGCTCTCGGCGGGGCCGCCGGCCAAGGTCCCCGGATCGGCGCGCCCCAAGGGCCGGATCGGCGTCGCAGAGCGGCGCCAACGGCCGTCGCGGGCGGCGATTACGGCGCCGGAGGCCGGCGAATCAGGTTCGGTCGCCCGACCCGGCCGCCGATCGGCCCGGGATCGGGTTGATTACGCGGGCTGGTGAGGTATGCGGGCTAAAGCGCGGACGGTGAGCCAGTCGGCGCGGTTGAGCCGGCCGTCTGGGTGGATGGTGCAGATTCAGTTCTGAATGGTGAGGCAGTCGACCGATTGATCTGGCCAGCGTCGCCCTAATGGCGCATCTTGGTCGTAACCCTGGCAGAATCCGTGCCAAGCAGCGGTTATATATTTCGGCCAGATTGTCGGTTTTCGCGTCCGATCAAATCTTGCCCGCAGGGATGTTGGGTCGAGGGAATCAAGCAACGCACCTCGGGGCCAGACCTGAACCGTGGTCGCGCTTCACGAGCGTTGGCGAGACGACCGCCGTGAGCCGATCAGATTGGAGATCGAGTCTGGCGATTGCCGCAGCGCTCGCAGGACCAGTACTGCTCCTTCTTAAGACCCATCATGGTCTTGCGTTCCCGCAGGATGATGTTGGTCCGCTGGCGACATGCAGTGCATTCAGCCACGACTATGTCGCCGACACGGTGTGCTAAATCCGCCATGTTCGGCTCCCCCTCCCAACGAAAGCAACGCCCTAATGCCGCGCCTTCTTAGACTTCCAATATAAATTCCCAACCGGTCGCGCGGTGCGCATTTGGCTTTCGCGATGGCCGCGGGCGACTCCACAAGACCAGGATTAGTGGTCGGAATATGACAGTTAGCGTCCGTATTCCGCGCGTCTTGCGCGGTCACACCGACGGCCAGGCGATCGTGCAATTGCAGGCGGCCAACATGGCCGAGTTGCTCGATTCGCTCTACCGCGACTTTCCCAGCTTGCGCGAGTCGCTCGGCGGCGGCTCGGAAGACGTCCTCAAATTCACCAACTTCTTCATCAACGACACCGAAGTCATCGAGCGCGGCGGAATGGCGGCCGAACTCTCTGACGGCGACACGGTCACGATCCTGCCCTCGATGGCGGGCGGCGCCAGCTAGTTCCCGGCGCCCGGTCCGCTCCCCAGGATCGCATCCACGAAAACTGCCGGGTCGAAACCGGCCAGGTCGTCAATCCCCACGCCGGTGCCCACGAATTTGATCGGAATCCCCAGCTCCTCGACCACCGACAGGGCGATCCCACCCTTGGCCGTCCCGTCCAGCTTAGTGATCACGACCCCGTCCAGACCCACGCCTTCGGCGAACTTGCGCGATTGGGAAAGCCCGTTCAATCCGCTCATTCCGTCCAGGATCAGCAAAGTCTGGTGCGGGGCGCCGGCGATCCGGCGACCGAGCACGCGGGCAACTTTCTCCAGTTCGCGCATCAGGTTCGAGTCGGTCTGCAACCGTCCGGCGGTGTCCACGATCAGGTAGTCGGCGCCGCTTGCCTGGGCGGCGTCGGCCGCGTCAAAGGCGACCGACCCCGGGTCGGCGCCCGGCGCCTGGGCGATCACCCGCAGGTCCAGCACCCTACCCCAGTGCTGGAGCTGAGCGATCGCGCCGGCCCGGAAAGTGTCGCCGGCCGCCAGCACCACTGAGTGGCCCTCCTGCTTGAGTCGCCCCGCCAATTTGGCGATTGTGGTCGTCTTGCCCGACCCGTTCACTCCGACGATCAGGATCACCGCCGGGCCGCCCGGCGTGGGCAGCGAGACATCCGGGTCGCCCAGCCGCTCCAGCAGGCGAACGCGCGCATTTTCGACCAGTTCGGCGTCCGATCCCGCGCCCGAGCCGCGCAGGTCCTCGACCAGCTCAGCCGCGAACGCCGGCCCCACGTCAGCGGCGATCAGCAGGTCTTCAATTTCCTCCCAGTCGGCCTCGGACAGGCGGCCGCGGCCAAACACGCCGGCTACCTGACTGGCCAGCCCGGAGCGCAACCTGGCGACACCCGCCAGAAACCGCGATCGGTCGCCCTTAGCCATCGGTTTCGACCGGTCCCAGTCCCTCGGGTTCGGGCCCGAAGAGGCCGATTTCAGCGGCCGACGTGTATTCGCCGTGACCGTAATTGGCAAGAACTCTCAGGACGTACCAGCGGGTTTCGGGGCGCTCCGGGTCCACGTCCAGGAACTGGGGGTTGCCGCCGATCGTTCTGGCCGATTCGAACTTGCCCAACAGCTCCAGGCCGCCGGCGTCAAGTCGCGGATCGACCGGGGAGGCGTAGATCTCGAATTCGGCGATGAAGGACGCCGGCTCCTCCAGCTCGTGATTCCAGACGACCACTTTCTCCAGCGGGAACGGATCCTGGCTCCAGAAGACCAGATCGAGCGGAAAGCGGGCCGGACCGGATATCCAGCCCGGCAGGTTCGGATCCAGCAGGCCATCCACCAGGCGCGCCGAAGTGTGCCGATCCGACAGCGGAACCAACACCATGGTCCCGGAGCGGAATTCATGATCCCCGCCCACTCCGTTCAGGGTGGAAACGTCACGCGGGTCCACCCGCAGCTGATCGGCCAATCCGATCACGGTCTTGTCGCCGTCAAGGAGCACCCGTCGCGTGGCGCCGGCCGGCGCCCAGGCTCCGCCGCCGTTAATGGTCTCGACCAGCGAGATCCCCTGGCCGTCCAGTGAAAAGTCCTGGGTGAAGCCGACCCGCGCGCGGCGGATCGTCTCGTAGGGAAGCGGGGTGGAGGCAAGGTTTACGAATACCGCCGTCCCGCCGCCGACGACCAGCGCCAGGAAAAGCAGAAGCAGGCCGAGGACCAAAGCCCGCGGGGAGCGCAACCAGCCCAAGAAGTTCGCCGTGCTCCAGCGCCGCCCTTCGGCCAGTTCGGCGGCCAACTCGATTTCAGTGCTGCACTTGGGGCAGACGCGGACGTCCTGGACCACTTCGAGCGCTTCGGACGAGAAAAAGGAGCGGCAGCGACCGCAGGGGTCGGTGGCGGGTCGGGTCGGGAAGTATGGGCAGCGCCGGGTAGGTGGTGCACCACCGGTTCTGCGGCGCTCTTCAGGCAAATGAGGCCCTCGCGCTCAGCGCACCGCCGCTAGCGCCGGGCCGAATGGCGCAAATCGACGACCGGCTCGTTCATGTAGACCTCGCCGTTGCGGATCTTGAGATTGAACTTGCAGGTCGGATTAGTGCAAACCCATGCCTTGTAGTGGACCGATGCCCCGTGTCCGCCGAAATCAGATAGCGGCACCAGCACCCCTTCGCCGCAGGCGATGCAATCGGGGAACTGCGATTCTGAATAGGCTTCGTCCACGATTAATCCTTTGAGCGTCGACAACCGCCCTGCACTGTCCGATTCGCCGCACACACCAACACCCATCCTCGAAACGGAAGTGCGATGCCGCAGGGCGCTCTGATTTTAGTGGCGTATGGCCTGCTGGCGCTCCCGGGCGCTGGCGTAGGATTCGGCCAGTATTTCGGCCAAATGCTGGACCCGCATCGCGTTCCCGCGCAGGCCCAGGCCCTGGGCCAGGTGCATCTGGCAGCCCGGATTGGTGGTGACCATGCGGTCGGCGGCGGTAGCCTCGATCGTGTCGAGTTTTTCGGAGCGCACCTGCTCGGAAACTTCGGGGTTCAGCAGGCTGTAGATTCCGGCATTGCCACAGCACAGGAAAGAGCGGTCGGGTTCGACCAACTCGATTCCGGGTATCCGGGAAAGCAGCGATCGCGGTTGCTCGGTGATCTTCTGGGCATGCCGCAGGTGACATGCGTCCTGGTAGCAGACCCGCGCGCTGACCGGGCCCAGTTCGCCTTCCAGCCCGATATGGTCCAGCCATTCGGAGAGGTCGTAGGTCTTGGCCCTGACGCGGGCGGCGGCCTCAGACAGCTGTCTGTCATCTTCGAGCATTTCCTGCCACTCCTTGGCCGAGGAGCCGCAGCCGGCCGAATTGATAACAATCGCGTCCAGATCGTCGCGGTCGAAAGCGCGCACGTTGCGGCGCGCCATCGCGCGCGCGGTCGCCCGGTCGCCGTTGTGCCAGCTGAGCCCGCCGCAGCAGCCCTGCCCGCGCGGCAGTACCGCTTCGCAGCCGTTCTCGGCCAGGACCTCCAGGGTGGCCCGGTTGACGTCGCCGAACGCCACCTGCATGATGCACCCGGAAAGGACCCCCACCCGATGGCGGCGGCGGCCGCGCGGCGGAAAAACCTGCAGGTCGGCCTGGCCGCAGAACTTGTCCGACATCCGCGGCGCGCCGCGCGCCGCGCGGGCAAGCCCGGCCGGCAGGATCCGCAACCGCTGCAGCGGCCCGACCAGACGGTCCAGTCCCAGCTGCTGCGAGAGCCGCAGGCCGCGCGCCATCAACCGCAGCAGCCAGATGCGGGAGAGGATCAACCGCATCAGGCGGTTGGCGGTCTTGAGTCCGGGCGGCAGGTTGCCGGCAATTGTGGCCTGGGCGCGGGCGGCCTCGATGATCTGCCCGTATTCGACCCCGGACGGGCAGGCCGACTCGCATCCCCGGCAGTCGAGGCAAAGGAAGATGTGCTCGCTGAACGAGGGTTCTGCCAAATCCAGCCGGCCCTCGTGCACAGCGCGCACCAGCTCGATGCGGCCGCGCGGCGAATCGGTTTCCACCCGCAGAGCCCGGTAGGTCGGACATTCGGGCAGGCACATCCCGCAGTGAATGCAGGTGGAGATCAATCCCGGGTCGGGAGCGTCGGTGGCGGAGAAGGTAGAGGTCTGCTGCCAGATGGACATGGTGGGACTGCCTCAGATTCCGCCCAAGTATCGACCGGGCGAGAGGACCGCGTGCGGATCAAGCGCGTTTTTCAGGCGCTCCATCGCCGCCTGCGCGACCGGATCGGAGGGTCCCCACGGGTCGAGTTGCCCGGCCAACTGGTCGGGCAGGAATTCGAATACGCAGGCGCCCCGGTGGGCGGTGCACTGCTGCCGGAGCCAGCCGAGTTCGCCGGCCAGCGTGCGTGGTCCCGCGTCTCCGGAAAGCGCGATGTGGAACCAGCCGTGCTCGGTCCGGCCCCAGCCGCTGAATTCGATTCCGGCCTGCCGCCAGCGCGCCCGCCCCGCCTGCAACAGCTCGATGCGCTGCCGCGCCGGGAGGGCGATCGCGGCGACCGCCGCTCCGGCGGCCTGGCAGCCTTCCTGGAGGGCGGCCGCGTTATTCCAGAACGCAGCCGAGTCCTCGCCGGCCAGGACCTCCGGAGCCGGCAGACCGGCGCCGATCAGCAGCGCGACCGCATCTGCCTGCCCGCGCGCGTTGGCGCTGGCCCGACCGCCGAACCGCAGGGCCAGCAGAAACTGTCCCGGGTCGGCATTGCCAAGTTCGGCGGCGGCCCGACCCAGGAACAGGTCGCCAGCCAGCGGCCAGAAGGGCGCCACCGCTAGCTGCTCCAGCAGGGGTAGCGGATCCGAGCCCAACCCCAGCACCGTCAGTTCTTGCTCGGGTTTGGGCCAGACTTTCAGGTTCACGTCAGTGATCAGGCCGAGCGTCCCGTAAGCGCCGGTCTGCAACCGGGTCAGATCATAGCCGGACACGTTCTTTACCACCTGCCCGCCGGCCCAGGTCAGGGTGCCGTCGGGATTGGCGACCCGCAGTCCGAGCAACTGATCGCGCAATGCCCCGTAGCGGCGTCGCAGGGGTCCTTCGGCGCCGCTGGCGACCAGTCCGCCGAGGGTGGCGACGTGCCCCCAGGGTGGATCGACGGCCAGAAACTGGCCGGCCGCGGCCAGCTCGCTCTGCAGCCGCGCCAGCGGAACCCCGGTCTGGGTCGAGACGGTCAGGTCGGCCGGTTGGTGGTCGGTAACCCGGTTCAGCCCCGCTGTCGAAATCACGACATCGGCGCGCCGCGGCGGACGTCCCCGCGCCAGCTTGCTGCCCGACCCCAGCGGAACGGCGGCGGCGCCCCGCTCGGCGCAAACCCGCAGCGTCGCGGCCGCTTTGGCCGGGGAATCGGGGACCACCAGCAGCGATTCGGACGCCCCGAGCATCGCCGCCATCTTCGGGTCGCACATCGCAACCGTGGTCGGACCCAGGATTTCGACCAGTTCTCGACGCAGGGCGCCGTTGGCCATGGAAAACTCCCGAATCGCAAGGCGCATCACGCCGATACCCATCGACTCGCTCGCACCGGATCGATGACCCACCCCATTTTCACAACGTGGCAGCCGCAAGCAACGGCGTGCAGGAACCGGAATCATCCATTTCCGATGACCGGACAGCGCGCAGGGTCGATGCTTGTTGAGCCCGCACCGCGACCTCCGAAACGGCCGCAGATCAACCCGCAGAGCCGGCGAATCGTCCGGCCGGAGTACTTCAGGTAATACCCAGAAGTATTTTGGTATGAAAACTTCGGCGCTTACATATTTAAGTGCCCAAAGTGGGGAAGTTCCTAACGGCGGTGCCTACAACCAGGCAAGCACTGGTAGTCCAATATCCTG
>CAYXKQ010000080.1:0-8047 GCA_964465715.1 uncultured Chloroflexota bacterium | reverse complement strand
ACCGCCGGCCAGTGGGCGATGAACGGGGTGGAGATACCGCCCTCGTGGACGTAGTGCTTGTAGTAGCGGAAGGGCGTGCAGGAAGCATTCGACCACGGCAGGTCGTAACTAAGGCAAGTGGTTTCGGGGCCGGGTATGCGCCCGATCTTGTTGCCAATCGCAATCGGGCGCCCGTCACGGGTTTCCCGCGGGTGCTGGTCGGGTAACCCGTCCTCGGAAAGGAACTCGGCGCTGCCGCCGTTATCGGACAGGAAGATGATCAGGGTGTTGTCCCATTGACCGGATTTGCGGACCGCGTCCAGGATCCGACCGATTCCCTGGTCCATGCGGTCGACCATCGCCGCGTAGACCGCCATGCGTGAATCCTCCCAGTCCTGATCGGGCACGTCCTCCCAGGCCGGGGCCTCCGGATCGCGCGGGGAGATGTCCCAGGTCTCGGAAAGAATCCCCATCCCGTTGAGCTCCTCGTGGCGCCGCCTGCGCAGCTCATCCCAGCCGATCCGGTAGCGGCCGCGGTAGCGCGCCACGTCCTCCGCGGGGGCGTGCAGGGGAAAGTGTGGAGCGGTGAATGCAACGTAGAGGAGATAGGGGTCGTCGCCTGAGTGTTCGCGCACGTATTCGGCCGATTTCTCGGCGATCGCGTCCGTCAGGTAGAAGTCCGGGTAGTCGATTTCGCAGAGCTCGTCGTCTTCAAGCAGGGTGTGCGGATCGAAGAAGCTGGATCCGCCGGTCAGGATCCCGAAGTAGCGGTCGAATCCCCGCTGGCGCGGAGTGGGGTGATCGGATTCGCCGATCCGCATGTCCTGGCGCCAGGATCGGAACGGATAGTCCCCGCCGACGTGCCACTTGCCGGCCATGTACGCCGAATATCCGGCCGGCTTCAGGGCCTCGGCGAGGGTCACGCAGCTGCGGTTCAGGTAACCCTGGTAGGGCGCGGATCCGAGGTTGATGACCATGTGCCCGATTCCCGCCTCGTGCGGGTAGAGGCCGGTCAGCAGGGCGGCCCGGGTCGGGCAGCAGCGGGCGTAGTTGTAAAACTGCGAGAAGCGCATGCCTCCGGCGGCCAGCGAGTCCAGGTTGGGGGTGGCGATTTCGGAGCCGAAGCAGCCGATGTCCGAGTAACCCATGTCGTCGGCCATGATCAGGATGATGTTGGGGCGCGACCCCGCACCCGCCGTCTGCGGGCCGGCGCCGGGTTGGCCTGCGGTCATCGGATCAGCCCCGGACGAACGGTTAATCCCCCTGGGTGGCGGCGGTGTTGGCCAGGCGCTGGCGCTGGTAGGCCATGTCGTCGCGGGCGATGATCTGCTCCCAGGGAATCACCAGCGCGCCGGGCGCCCACCCGTCGTAGAGTTCGACCAGCTCGGAGAGCCGGGCCCGGTTGCTCCCGGCCAGGTCCTCCTGCTCGGTGCGGTCCAGCGAGAGGTCGTAAAGCTCCCAGTCGCCAGGGAAGCGGCGCACCAGCTTCCACTGCCCCAAGCGCACCGCCTGGTTGCCCTCGTGTTCCCAGTAGATCGGACCATCGCGGCTCCAGCCCGGATCCTGGAAGGGTTCCAGCAGGCTCTGCCCACGCAGCGGACGGATCTCGTAATCGTTGTGGGTTCCGGGGTAGGCGGCCCCGGCGGCGGCCAGGCAGGTCGGCATCACGTCGATCAGGTGGCAGGGCGAATCGACCTGCAGCCCGGGACGGATCATCTCCGGCCAGGAGGCGATGAAGGGGGTTGAGATTCCGCCCTCGTGGGTCCAGTGCTTGAAGCGCCGGAACGGCGAGTTGGAAGCGTTGGCCCAGGAGATGTCGTAGCTCATATAGGTGTTCTCGGGACCCGGCAGCACCGACTCGGCGTTGCCCAGTTTCATCGGGCTCCCCTCGCGGGTGCGGGTGGGCGAGAACTCGAAGAATCCGTCCTCCTTGAGGAATTCGGCGCAGGCGCCGTTGTCGGAGAGGAACATCACCAGCGTGTTGTCCGAGATCTGCATCTGTTCGAGCTTGGCCAGGATCCGGCCCACTCCCTGGTCCATCCGGTCGATCTGGGCCGCATAGACCGCCATGCGGGCGTCCTCCCAGTCCTGGTTGGTCACCTCGTCCCAGTCCCGCTGGCCCGGGTCGCGCCGACTGATCGGCCAGCGTTCATCCAGGATGCCCATCCCTTTTTGCTCTTCGTGGCGGGCCTGGCGGATCTTCTCCCAGCCCTCGCGGTAGCGGCCGCGATAGCGCTCGATGTCCTCTTCCAGGGCGTGCAGCGGCCAATGCGGGGCGGTGAACGCCACGTAGAGAAAGAAGGGATCTTCGCCGGACCCGTACTCGCCGATGTAATCAACCGCCTTATCGGCGATCGCGTCGGTGTAGTAAAAGCCCTCCGGCGCCTCCAGTGGCTCGCCGTCCTCGGTCAGGGTGTGCGGACTGAAATAGCTCCCCGCGCCGGTCAGGGTCCCGAAGAACCGCTCGAAACCGCGGTCGGTCGGTTGCGGCCAGCTCTCGGACCCGACCGCGGGAATGTCAGGCCTGGACATCAGGTAGTCGCCGCCGACGTGCCATTTGCCCGACATCAGGGTACGGTATCCGGCCGGCCGCAGGGCCTCGGCGATGGTCACCGCGTTGCGCGAGAGGTAGCCGCGGTAACCGGCGATGCGCAGGTCGGTGGTCATGTGGCCGACGCCGGCCTCGTGCGGATAGAGGCCGGTCAGCAGGCTGGCCCGGGTGGGACAGCAGCGGGCGCAGTTATAGAACTGGGTGAAACGCGCCCCGCGGCGCGCCAGGGCGTCGATGTTGGGCGTGGAAATCTCCGAGCCGAAACAGCCCAGGTCCGAGTAGCCCATGTCGTCGGCCATCATCAGCACGATGTTGGGCCGCGCGTTTTCTCCGGGAGTTGGCAAGTTCTTGTAGACCCCTCGCTCAAAGGAAGCCGCCGGCCCGGGAGCCGGCGCCGGCATTGTCAATTCCCCGCCGGAGGGAATTCCGGCGGGGATGTAGTTCTGGTCGCCCCGCCGCCTGGGCGGGACGGTTCGGGGTCTAGCCGGCCAGTGACTTGTGAAATTCGGACCAGTCGTCCAGCTGGTTCAGAGTTACCGCGTCGGTGACCGCCCCGTCGGCGTTGGCGCCGGCCGCTTCCGAGATCGCCGCAACCCTTTCGGGAGGGAAGTTGTAGCCGGCGATCGCCGCGTTGGAGGCATCGATCACCGATTGGTCGATGCTGCCGCCGTTCTGGTCGAGGACCCACTGCTCGAACTGCGGATACGAGGGACGTTCGCCGCGCAGGTAGGCCAGCGCCGCGTCGCGATCGATGCCCAGGCCGTCCAGCACCATCCGGTCGAACCCCATGCCGCACTCGGCGTATTCATCGTCGAGCACCCCGGCGGTTGCCAGGCTCACCTTCAGCCAAAGCCGCGGCAGGTGTATTGCTCCAAGCGGGCCCGCTTCGCCGGACCCGATCAAGGGAACCATCTTTGCCATACCGGTCATCCTCCCCAATTACCGGATTCATTCCAGGAAATTACAGTATTGCCGACGCGCCGACCAGTTAGCAATCGGGCAGTCGTGGGTCCGTACCGCCTCCGGGATTGGGCCGGGCACTACCAGATCCTGGGCGTTAGGCGGCCGGTTTTTGATATGGGGGATGTGTATCATTAATACACAACTACTCCAATTGGAACGGACTCACCGTTGGCGCGGGTGCAAATCGTCATGCCGGACGCCGACAGGACCAGATTCAAGCAGCAGGCCGCAAGCGAGGGACTCTCGTTCAGTGCCTGGATCAGGGCGGCGGCGCACCAACGGTGCGAACTATCCGAGCAAGATCGGCGGTTCGGGAGCGAAGCGGACGTGTGGGAGTTCTTCGCCGAACATGACAAATCGCTGCCGCCGGGGCCCGGCCCCGACTGGGACGAATACAAGGCGATCATCGATGAGGTGCCACACCGAAGAATGGACCGGACTTGATCTTCGTCGACTCAAGCGTATTCGTCCTTGCGCTGGGCCGCGAAAACGACCGCAAGGCGTCTGCTCAGGAATTTTTCGCCGAAGCGCTCAGATTCGGCGAACAGCTGTCGGTGTCGGCGGAAGTCCTGCAGGAGATGCTGCACGTTTACCGGCACCGCGGCGAACTGCCCTTATTCGATTCGGCCCGGTCGCTGATCGCCGGCCATGGGATGGAAGTTTGGAGCCTGGCCGACGCGGACGTGGACCTGGCACGCTCGCTGGCCGATGACCATCCGGATTTGAGCGCGCGCGATCTGTGCCACCTGGCGGCCTGTCGGCGCCGGGGAGCGGACAGCCTCAAGACCTACGATGGACCGCTCGAGCTGGCGTTCCGGCGCTGGCGCAATCGCGCGGTGCGCTAAAACCGGGCGTGTCAACCCGGCAGAGGCGAAAGGCCCGCAATTGACGAAATCTGAAGGGTCGCAGCGCGCGCGCGCGCTGGCCGAATTCGGTCAGGAACTGCATGAAATCGCAAGCGCGCTCGACGAGATGGTCGACGAATCCATCGGCGAGTGGCTCGAAGGAGCCAGCATCGAATTCGAGGTTGAATCCGACGCGAGCCAGCCAATCGACCCGGTCGCGACCAAGGCGGTTGCCGAGCGGGTGATTGCGGTCAGCGCGGCGGCCAACCTGCTGGACCGGGTGCACGACCCGGAAAACGAACGGGAAGTGGGTGTTCGCGGGCAGTTACTCGGACTGCGCGCGCAGGTCTGCCTGGACCTGATCTTGCTGGCGGCGCAGTCTGATTGTGCCGAATGAACCGGAGCGGTCCGGTCAGGACCCCAGCTCGCCGCTGCCCTTACTCTCTTTATGGCCCGGGACTCGCAGCCGCAGCGCCCTCTGGCTGACCGCGGCTTAAGGCTCGCCGGCGGGACATTGTCAGCATCCGGTCAATTGCCATGCAGATCACCGAAGTAACTCCGCTGCTCGCCGACGGTGGCTGGGCGGCGTACACGTATGTGAAAGTCTCGACCAATGCCGGGATCACCGGGTACGGCGAATGCACCGACTGGCGCATGCCTTACGCCCTGGCCGGGGCGGTAAGGGACCTGAGTCCGGTCCTGGAGGGGAAGGACGCGCTAGACATCACGGCGCGCCTGCAGGAAATGCTCCAGCTCACCGAGCAGTCGCCCGGGGGGATCTGCCAGCGCGCGATCGCCGGGATCGAACTGGCCCTCATCGACATCAAGGGCAAGGCCTACCAGGTCCCGGCCTACGACCTGATCGGGGGCAAGGTGCGCGACAGGGTGCGGCTTTACTGGTCGCACTGCGGGTCCTACCGGGCCCGCTGGGCCGAATTCATGGGCGTTCCGCCGCTGAGGACCTACGACGACATCGAGGCCCTGGGACGCGAGGTGGTCGACCGAGGCTTCACCGCGCTCAAGACCAACATCCTGGTGCCCGGCGATCCGGCCTGGACCCAGACCGTCGAGGTGCGCGAATCGATAAAGCCCACGATCGAGCGCGCCCGCACCCAGCTGGAAGCCTTCAAGCGCGGCGCCGGTGACGACTTCGACACCGCCCTGGACATAAATTTCTGGTTCACCACCCAGGAGGCGATCCGCATCGCCGAGGGCCTTGAGGACCTGCACATGCTCTGGCTCGAAGTCGATTCGTTCGAGCCCGACTCGATCCGCCAGATCACCGATTCAACGACGCTGACCATCTGCTCGGCCGAAAGCGTGAACACCTACCGCGACTACAAGCGCTTCCTGGACATTCGGGCGATGGACGTGGCGATGTTCGACCTCCCCTGGGCGGGCATGACCGAATCGCTGGCGATCGCTGCCCAGGCGCGGGTGCAGGAACTGGACGTTGCCCCGCACAACTACTATTCCCACCTGGCCACATTCATGTCCGGCCACCTCTGCGCCACCCTGCCGCACCTGAAGATCATGGAAACCGACGTGGACGCCTGCCCGCTGCGCGAACTCTATGTGACCGAACAGCCGAAGATCGAGGACGGTTACCTGGTCGTCTCCGATGCCCCCGGTTGGGGGACCGATCTGGACGAAGCCGCCATCGCCGCCAATCCCTGGCGCGGCAGCAAGGTGGGCACCTGGGAGGACGCCCTGAGGCGCAACGCGAGTTAATGATCGCGCGCTGCCCTATATTGAAAACTTGGAAGCAATCCAAAATTCGGCGGCCGGAAGATCCGGCCAGCGCGGCCCGCTAGGAACAGTTATGCACGAACTTTCCGCCTCGCAGCAGCAGGGAACCTTGGTGCTGTCGGTTGTCGGACGGATCGAGGCGGGCAACGCTCCGGAGCTGGAGCGCGAGGTGGTGGCCGAGATCGAAAAGGGCTCGATCAGCCTGGTCCTCGACTGCAGCCGCCTGGACTACATCGCCAGCGCCGGCCTGCGCGTGCTTTTGGTGGTGGCCCAGCGGATCAACGACGACGGAGGGCGGTTTGCGGTCGCGGCGGTACCGCACCGCATCCGCGAAATCCTGGCAATTTCAGGATTCGACCAGGTCATCGCGGTCGCCGATTCACCCGAACAGGCGATTTCCGGCTTTAACTAAACGGCAATCGCCTACTGGGCGTATCCGCCCGGCCGCGAGGCGGCCACCGCGTTGTCACCGGCCGCCCAGCCCGATTCGACCACCATCCGGTCGAACTCCGACCCGGTGACCGAACCCACGCGGGCGGCGAATTCGTCGAACTGGGCGCTCATCGCCTTGACCCGTTGCGGTTCGCTGGCGGCCAGGTCGGTCAATTCGGTGCGGTCGCGCTCGAGGTTGTAGAGCTCCCAGGGTCCGGGGTGGCGGCGGACCAGCTTCCACTCGCGGTCGCGCACGCAGCAGTTGGCCTCGTGTTCGATAAAGATCGGGTCGCGGCGCTGCCAGGACTGTCCGGAAAGCGGATCGATGAGGCTCTCGCCCTCAGGCGGGATGGCGTCAGCGCTGCCGGCGGCCTGGTAATCGGCGCCGGCCGCCTCGACCAGGGTCGGCATCAGGTCGAGCACGCAGGCCGGCGAATGCACTATCGCACCGGCCGGGATTTTCTCCGGCCAGTTGGCCACGAACGGGGTCGAGATGCCGCCTTCGTGGACGTAGTGCTTGAACAACCGGAATGGCGTGTTGGAGGCGTTGGCCCAGGGCAGATCGTAGCTCATGTAGTAGTTCTCCGGGCCCGGCTCGGAATCAAAGAAGTTCCCGTAAGTGACCGGGTTGCCGTCGCGGGTCTGGGCCGGACAGATGCCGATCCGGCCGTCTTCGCGCAGAAACTCGGCGCAGCCGCCGTTATCGGACAGGAAGATGATCAGGGTGTTCTGGCGCTGGCCGGATTCTTCGAGCCTCCTCACGATGCGCCCGATGTTGCGGTCCATGCACTCGATCTGGGCCGCGTATACGGCCATCCGGGCCGCCTCCCAGTCCTGGCGGGGGCTGTTCTCCCAGGCCGTGGAAAGGGCGTTGCGGGGCGAAATCTCCCAGCGTTCGTCCAGGATTCCCTGCCCCTTCAGCTCCTCGTGGCGACGCCTGCGCAGCTCGTCCCAGCCGATCCGGTAGACACCCTCGTACCTGGCTATGTCTTCGGGCCGGGCATGCAGCGGCCAGTGCGGGGCGGTGTAGGTCACGTGCAGGAAGAAGGGGTCGTCGGGTCCGCCGTGGCCGTCAATCATCTTCAGCGCCGCGTCGGTGATCGCATCGGTGAAGTAATAGTCCTCGTCGGGTGCGACCGCCACCGAGCAGTCGTTGTGCACCAGGGTTATCGGGTCGTAGTAGCTGCCGCCGCCGGTGAGGATCCCGTAGTGCTGGTCGAACCCGCGCGAGTGGGGCGTGGGGTGGGCCGGGTCGCCGGCCCGCGAGATATCGCCACCGGGGTGATCGCCCCCGGTGTGCCACTTGCCGGTCATGAAGGTGTGGTAGCCGGCCGTCTTCAGGGCCTCGGCCAGGGTCACGCAGCGCTCGTTCAGGTATCCCTGGTAGGCGGGGATGCCGAAATCTGCGGTCATGTGCCCGACGCCGGCCTGGTGCGGGTGCAGCCCGGTGAGCAGGGCGGCGCGGGTCGGGCAGCAGCGGGCGTAGTTGTAGAACTGCGACATCCGCGTTCCGCCGGCCGCCAGCGCA
>CAYXKQ010000079.1:0-8071 GCA_964465715.1 uncultured Chloroflexota bacterium | reverse complement strand
GGCATCGTTGACGCGCAGGGCTATGACGCCGCGGCGATGAAAGTGGCGGTGGCCCCGGGCGGCTGCGGCGGTTGGGAATACCAGCTGGGTATTGCCCGCCGCCCCACCGACACCGACCTGGTCACCGAATCGCTGGGCATCACCCTGTATGTCGATTCGATGACTCTGCCGCTTTTTGACGGTGCGGTAATCGATTTCGCCGATGGCCTGATGGGCCAGGGTTTTTCGGTAAGCAACCCGCTGTCGAAGGCCGACTGTTCCTGCGGTCAGTCCTTCAAGACCACCGGCGGGGCCGTTGACGAAGGCACCTGCACCTCGAGCGTGGCCGGGCAATAACGGCATACCCCTCCGGCGTCCGCTTCATGGCCGCCGGAGAATCGTCTAGGCAAGCGCCGCCAGCGCCTCGCGCGCTACCCCGACTTCGTCGTAGGGGACTTCGCCGCGCGGACCGATGATGCTCTGCTCGTGCCCCTTGCCGAGCAGCGCCACCACATCGCCGGGGCGCGCCTGGGCCAGCGCGTAACCAACCGCCTGCCGGCGGTCGTGAATGACCACGAAGCTGAAAGCGGGGTCTTTTTGCCGCAGTCCGGCCACTATCTGGGCGGCGATCCGGTCCCGGTCCTCGCCGCGCGGGTCCTCGTCGGTAATCACCGCGAAATCGGCCAATTCGGCCGCCACGCGCCCCATCAGCGAACGTTTTTCAATGTCCCGTTCCCCGGCGCTGCCGAAAACCGCGATTATTCGCCCCTCGCTTTGCGTGCGCAGTTCGGCTAGCACTGCGCCCAGGCTGGCCGGGGTGTGGGCGTAATCGACCACGACCGCAAAGTCCTGGCCCAGATCGACGTACTGCATGCGCCCGGCAACGCCCTCAAATGACCGGCATCCCTCGATCAGCGCCTCCAGGTCAAATCCGGCGCCACCGGCGGCGGCGATGGCGGCAAGGATGTTCTCGATGTTGAAGCGACCGCGCAGCGGGGCCTGGATTTTTCCCTCGCCCCAGGGCGTGAGCACTTCGAGTTCAAGCCCCTTGGCGGTGGAGCGTTCCCGGCGGCTCTGAACGTCGCCGACGCCTTGCCCGTAACTGATTCGGCGACAGCCGAGCCCTTCCGATATTGCCGAAGAATGCGGATCGGCGGCGTTTAAAACCAGGGTGCCCGGTTCATCCCGACCCGCGGCCTCATCGACCAGCTTCGCCAGGCGCGCCTTGGCGGCCACGTAGGCGCCGATCGTGCGGTGGTATTCGAGATGTTCGTGGGTGATCCGGGTGTACACCGCCACGTCGAATCCGAGTCCGTCGACGCGCCTTTGGTCCAACGCGTGCGAGGTTGCCTCGATCACCGCCCAGCGATCTCCGGCCACAACCATCTCCGCCAGCAGCTCGTTGACGCGCAACGCCGAAGGCGTGGTCTCGTGCTCGGCCCGCGGCGTGTACGTCCCGCCCACCCCGAGCTGGGCGGTTGTGATCAGGCCGCAACCGGTCCCGGCGTCGGCAATCAGGTGCGCCAGCAGCGAGCAGGTGGTGGTCTTGCCGTCGGTGCCGGTGACCCCGATCAGTCCCAGTTGAGTGTCGGGTTGGCCGTAGAAACAGCGCGCCAATTGGGCCAGCGCCGCCCGGGAATCCCTTACGACCAAACCGGCCACTCCCTGGGGGCAGGCCGGGGGTAGTTGCGCGACCACCGCCACCGCGCCGGCGGCGACCGCCTGCTGGATGTATGCGTGTCCATCGACCTGGGTGCCGGCAATCGCCACAAACAGCGATCCGGGCACCACCCGGCGCGAATCGAAGGCGATGGCCTCGATTCGGCGCCCCCCGTCCCTGCGGTCCACGCGGCAGCCGATCGCGGCCGCCAGTCGGTCCAGCCTCAATTCGACGCCGGTTCCGGTTGCGACCGATTGGCGATGACCTGCTGGTACATCGGCAGAAAGGCCTTGATTAGCCCCGACAACGGTCGCGAAAGATCCAGATCGTAGGTTCCCGGGTGCTCGATCGGGACCGGATTGTAGCCGTGCTTGAACCGACTCACGCCGGCCATCGGATCGCGGGCGTTTTCGGGATCGGCCATCCCCCAGAGGTCGTATCGGCGGCAGCCGTGGGCGCGGGCCCAGCGCATCGCCTCCCACTGGACCGCGTAACTGGGCATGCGACGGCGTTCGCGGGAAGTTGAGGCCCCGTAGACGTACACGGCCTCCGAACCGGTCTTGATCGCCATCAGGGCGGCCAGGTCATGCCCTTCGTGGGCCGCCAGGAACAGCGCCGAATCCTCGGGCCCGAAGGCCCGGTAGACGGCCTCGTAGTATTCCCGATCGTGGATTGCGAATCCGTCGCGTCGACCGGTCTCGACGGTGAGCTCGAAAAAGCTTGCCAGGTCCCCTTCCCCGCCCTTCCGCACCACGACCCCGCGGCGTCCGGCCAGGCGGGTGTTGTAGCGGGTCTTGGACTTGAATCCGGCCATGATTTCGGATTCGGGTTTGGCCAGGTCGAGGTAGGCCGAGTGCCGGATTTGCACATGCTGGTCGGAAACTTCAAATCCCATCTGGAGCAACGCCGGGCAGACCCAGCCGGCATTTCCCGCCGGCGGTTCCACCCGGAGCAGGCTGGCGCCGCCGAGACGGGCGCCGTCAATGGCGGCGGCGACCAGGGCTTCGGCCACGCCGCCCTCGACCCGCCCCACCGGCCCGCGTGGAACGTAGGCGATCCCGATCGCCGGCAGGAAGGCGAGCGGACGGTGGCGCTGGATCAGGACCTGCATCCCGGCCACCAGCTTCTGCCCGCTGAAGGCCCCGATGCGCAACGGATGCCAGCCATTGCGCCGCTTAATTTCGCCCCATTCCCAGCGCTGCAGAAAGCTGTGCCCGGTCGCGGGACCGAAGAGCTGGGCCCACTCCCGCGGGCTGTCGACCGCGCGCAGGTCTACCCTCATGCCCGGACCTGCGGCGCGATCGCGGAGTGAATTGCAACGCTCCCGAATCCACGCCGCTCCCATTCGATCTGCTCGAATCCGACGGCGGCAAGTTCGGCGGCCAGTCCACCGGGGCCCGGGAATCGCTCCACCGAGGCCGGCAGGTAGCTGTAGGCGAACCGGTGACCGCTGACCAGGCGACCCAGCAGCGGGGTGATTCGTGCGAAATAGAGCCGGAACAATCGGGCCAAGGGACCGTTGCCCATCGGAGTCATCTCCAGGATCACCAGCCGTCCGCCGCCGCCAAGGACGCGGCGCCATTCGGTGAACGCGGATTGACGGTCGGCCAGGTTGCGGACCACGAACGCGCAGACTATCGCATCCACCGCGCCGTCTCCGATCGGCAGGCGCAGCGCGTCGGCGCGGGCCAGCCAGCCGCCGCCGCCCCGCACCCGGCTGCGGCCGGCCAGCAGCATCGCGTGCGAGAAGTCGATTCCCAGGGCAATCAGGCTCCCGGCGCCCCGCTGCCGGGCCAGGGCGACCAGGTCGCCGGTTCCGGTCCCGATATCGAGCAGTACCGCGGGGCGATCCACCAGCGCCAGGTCGATCAATCGCCGCCGCCAGCTGATGTCGAGCCCGAGGCTGATCATGCGGTTTAGGCGATCGTAGGTCGGGGCGATGGCGTCAAACATCGCCCGAACCTGTGGCGGATCAAGCCGCCCGCGTTCAGCGGACTCGGTCAACTACGAATTCGGTCAGGTCGGATATCGCACTTCTGAATTCATTGTCCGGCAGATGGTCAAGTAGGGCGCGGGCCTCGGCGGCAAGATCTCGCGCTCTTTCTACCGCCGCATCAAGCGCGCCGCTGCGGCCGATTTCGGCCAGCGCGCACCGAATCCGTTCGGGGTCGGCATTGCGGCGGTCATAAAACCTGGCCACTTCCCCGTCGGGAACCATACCCAGGTGCACCAGGATCGGCAACGTCAACTGGGCCTGCAGAAGGTCGCCCCCGGCCGGTTTGCCGGTCAGGTCGGGATCACCGCGCAGGTCAAGGACGTCATCGCAGATCTGGAACGCCAGCCCGAGGGCCACGCCCAGTCGCCGCATCTGCTCCTGCTGACCGGAAGGGCGGTCGGCCAGATCGGCGGCGGCGCTGGCGCAGAGACCGATCAGGGCGGCGGTCTTGCCCTCGATCTTGGTCAGGTAATCGGCCTGTGCCGCCGCCGCGCCGTCATCGAGGTCGGGCGAGTGCAGTTCGGCCCGCGACATCTGCATGATGGCGTCGGCGAACTTGGTAACGACCGAGGGCCGCTGCAGGCTCGCCACCATTTCGGCCGAAAGCGCGAACATGAAGTCCCCGGCCAGGATCGCGACTCCCTCAGACCACATCGTGTGGACCGTCTCGCGCCCGCGGCGGGTGGTTGAGGCGTCGACGACATCATCGTGAATCAGGGTCGCCGTATGCAGGCACTCGACCCCGCAGGCGAGCACCACCGATCGCTCATCCAAACGCCCGAGGGCTCCGGCCGAAAGCAGCACCAACAGTGGCCGCAGGCGCTTGGCGGGGGCGTCGAACAGGTTCTGCAGCACGGCCGCGATCATCGGCGAGGGTTCGTCGTCGCAGAGCTGGTCCAGGCGCGTGTTCACCCGATCCAGCCAGGGCTCGACCGGAGCGGCGATGCCCTCCAGCGATAGCTTGCTCATGCGGCGTCGGGCAGTGCGAACAAGGCTCGTGCGTTGGTCGCGCTGAGGGCCGCGATTTCGTCGCCGGCGCAACCGCGCAGGCGGGCCAGCAGATCAACCGTCAACGGCAGATTGGCGGGCTCGTTGCGGCGCCCTGAACGCGCGCCGCGCGGGACCAGGTAGGGCGCGTCGGTCTCCACGAGAAGGCGGTCGTCCGGGACCAGCCGGGACGCGGCCCGGACCGGTTCGGCCGACTTGAAGGTCAACAACCCGGCGAACGAGACGTACAGGCCCAGGTCCAGGAACCGATCAAGGCCCTCCGGGCCAAGACTCCAGCAGTGCATGACGCCGGTGATTCGGCGCCCGGTGAGCTGCTCGTGGATGGCCTCCGCGGATCGGCGCTGGTGGATGATGACCGGCAGCCCCAGCCGCTCGGCCTGGTCGAGCTGCCAGGCGAACGCTTCGCGCTGCACTTGCGCTTCCGGGTAACCGCGCCCGGCGAAATCGAGGCCGATCTCACCAACCGCGACCGCCTCGCCGGCCGACCAGATCTTTGCCAGGCGCGACTTGGCGCCCGAGTCAAGTTCGGCCGCCGAAAAAGGATGAATGGCGGCGGCGGCGCTTATCGAATCATCGTGCCGCGCCATGCCCAACGCCGTCTCGGAGGATTCCAGGTCAAATCCCGGCACCAACAGGCTCCCCACGCCAGCTCCCCGTGCGCGATCAAGCACCGCCGGCAGATCTTCGCCGAAAGCGTCGTGGTTGAGGTGGCAGTGCGAGTCGAACAGCAATTGCGACGCGATGACTAATCGAGCATGTCAAGCCGTGGAAAAAGCGGCTTACCCCCGGGAACCGCCTTGCCGGGCTCGATCGTCGACCAGCGCGCGGATTCGGCCCAGGTGCTTTGCCCCGGTCCGGGGCAGCCGAGCTGGGCGGATATGCTCTCCCCAACTCCGGGCATGGCGGGATAGACCAGGACGGCGATCTGGCGCAGGCAGTCGGCCAGGTTGTAGAGGATCGCGCCAACGCGTGTCCCGGAGCCGGGATCCCGGGCCAGTCGGAACGGCTGGGTCTGATCGACGTAGCGATTGGCGGCGGCGATGAGCCGCCAGGCCGCTTCGAGGGCCTCGGAGAATTCCCAGGCGGCATAGTGCCGCTCGGCGTCTGACCACGCCGACCCGGCGGCGGCCCGGAGCTCGACGTCCTCGTCGGCGCCCTCGCCAGGTTCTGGCATTAACCCGTCGCAATAGCGCGAAATCATCGCCACGCACCGGTTCAGGAGATTGCCAAGATCGTTGCCGAGGTCGTGGTTGTAGCGCGAGTGCAACGTCTCGCGGCGAAAACTCCCATCCAGTAGGAAGCGCATCTCGCGCAGCAGGTAGTAGCGCAGCGGATCGACGCCATAGTACTCGGTCACGTCGTAGGGGTCGATGACATTGCCGCGCGACTTGCTAAGCTTCTCGCCGGCCATGTCGATGAACCCGTGCGAGACGATCTTCGCCGGTGGCTCAAGGCCGCAGGACCAGAGCATGGCCGGCCAGTAGATGGCGTGGAAGCGCAGGATGTCCTTGCCGATGACCTGGGCGTCGCATGGCCACCATCGCTCGAACGTTTCGTCGTCGCTGGTGAACCCGACTACGGTGGCGTAATTGATTAGCGCGTCGAACCAGACGTAGATCACGTGATCGGGATCGTCAGGGGTGGGTATTCCCCAGTCGGCGCGGTGCCGCGAGACCGAAAAGTCCTTGAGCCCGCCCTCGATCAGGGCCAGCATTTCGTTGTAGCGTGAGCGCGGTATCACGAAATCCGGGTTCTCCAGGAAGTGCGCGCGCAGCCTCTCCTGGTACCGGGTAAGGGCGAAGAAGTAGTTCTCCTCGGCCAGCCATTCCGGCGCCCGCTGGTGGATCGGGCAGAGGCCTTCGACCAGTTCGTCCGCGGCGTAGTAGTTCTCGCACGAAAAACAGTACCAGCCTTCGTACCGGTCGCTGTAGATGTCTCCGCGCGACTGGGCGCGGCGGAAGAATTCCTGCGCCGCCTCGTGGTGACGCGGCTCGGTGGTGCGGATAAAGGCGCTGGCCGAGACGTCAAGATGCTCCCAGAGCGCGGCGAACCGAGGTGACATCGCGTCGATGAAATCGCGCGCATTCTGGCCGGCGGCAGTTGCCGTGCGGGCCACGTTCAGGCTGTTCTCGTCCACCCCGGTGGAAAAGAAAACGTCATATCCCTGGAGACGCTTGAAGCGCGCCTGGCAGTCTGCACCGATCTTTTCGAAGGCGTGGCCAAGGTGCGGGTTCCCGTTGGGGTAGTCGATCGCACAGGCTTGGTAGAAACTGGGCATTGCACCGCCGGGACGGGGTAAAGGGGCGCACTCGCGGCAATTATGACCGTGCGGACGCAAAATCGACCTGGGCGGCCCCGCCGCACCCCGCCGCCAGCGCATCCATCCAACCAATGCCCATCTAGATTCGAGGCACCGCATGTCCACGCCCGCCGCCGCCGTCAGTAGCGCCGAAGGCGTAGCCTGGGACCTCGCCGATCTCTACGCGGGCCCGGCCGACCCGCAGCTGGATGCCGATATCGCCCGCGCCGGCGAGCGCGCGGCGGCATTCCGCGAACGCTACGAAAACCGGGTCGCCGAGCTGGACGCGGAGGCCATGCGGGATGCGCTCATCGAACTCGAGGACCTCAGCCAGTTGGCCGACCGTCCGTTGATCTTCGCCCACCTGCTGCATGCGGCCGACAGCTCGGATCCGGCGCACGGGGCCTTGATCGCGCGCACCGCCGAGGCCAATTCGCAGGTCCGGGCGCAGCTCCTTTTCTTCGAACTCGAATGGCTCGCGCTGCCCGACGACCACACCGGACCCCTAATCGCCGACCCGGCCAGCGGCCGCTTTGCCCACTTCCTGCGCAAGGGCCTGGCGTTGCGACCGCACGTGCTGGCGCGTCCGGTCGAGGAAGCCCTGGAGCAGAAGTCAAACACCGGCGCGCGCGCGTTCAAGCGCCTTTTCGATGAGATAACCAGCGGACTGGAGTGCGACGTCGAATTGCCGTCGGGCCCCCAGCGGCTCAACGAGTCGGCCACCCTCGCCCTTTTACACGACCACGACCGCGCGACCCGCCGCGCCGCCGCCCGCGGCTTGACGGACACGCTGCGCGCCAATTCGAAGGTGCTCACCTACATATTCAACGTGCTGCTGCAGGATCACAACGTCGATGACCAGCTGCGTTCCCGGGAGCACCCGATGCAGGCGCGCAACCTGGCCAACGAGATATCGCAGGATTCGGTGGACGCATTGATTGCCGCCTGCGCAGACGCCAATGCGATGGTGCAGCGCTACTACCGGCTCAAGTCCCGGCTGCTGGGGCTCGAGAAGCTTTACGACTACGATCGTTACGCTCCGCTGGAGCAGCAGGACGGGCGCTGGACGTGGGACCGCTGCCGCGAGATGGTCACCGACAGTTACGCCGCGTTCGCTCCCCGGGCGGGA